>SFLN01000076.1 GCA_004554555.1 [Eubacterium] saphenum
CCTAACCTTAACAGAAAACTCGGAGTTCGCACCCCGAGTTTTTCTCTTATTCAAAGTCTGAATTATGGGAGAAATTTCACCATAAGCCAAGTTTTACCATCGAGATTAGTCTGCGCGGGGGCTGGCGATTTTTCAGGCATCGAACCCGAAAAATCGCGCGTTTTTGAAAAACGTCATTTTTCAAAAACGCGGTTAGGCTCCTGCTTATACCTCTCAGCCAAATGTGATTTATACGCGCTCTTTGGCGTTTTTGGCGGCATCGAGCCGCCAAAAACGCGCGATTGCGGGAAACGAAGTTTCCCGCAATCGCTTTTGGAAACACCCCTCGGGGTGTTCCCAAAACCCTAGTTATCTGGGGAAAACTCTTGTTTCCCCATAATAAAGAGGATTCTTGCTAACGCATTTAAAGCTTCGCCGCGAGTAGTCGCTTCGCTCCGGTGCCTTCGGTTTCACTGGAACTCCCGCGTTCTCGGGAAGAAAATGCGAAAATCACTCGCTCATCTCCGCAACCCCGATATCCACGGGTTTCGCGATATCCCCCTGCAAGGTGTAATCCACAATCAGCCTAATCCCGCCCTTTTCAGGAAAAAATTTCTCCGTACACGTCTCGATTTTATACTCAGAGTAAAAATTCTCCTCAAAGTTTGACTTTTGCCGCCGCAGCTCCTTTACAACATCATCGGGCGACCGCGAAATTTCCGTCGCCACATAAGCCGTGTAAATCCGCGATTTCAGCTTAATCGGCGAGTTCTCCCCGAAAATCAGCCGCGTTTCCTCGCTGTACACCGAGTTCTCCGCAAACGCCTCGCCAAAGTACAGCGGATACTCGTCGTCACCCGCGACAATGCTGTCAAACCGCTTAACCTCGCCCTTTGGCAGGTTTACCGTTTCGTTGTACGGCACGAAAAATTCCTGCGTTTCCAGAAATTCACCGATAATTTCCGCGTCCGAGTGAACATACATAATCTTGTTCCGACCGTCAAAAACGGTGCCCGAAACCAGCATATCGCCCGTGTTCACGCCGCTCCCGACCGTCACCGCCGCCTTGCCCTTCCGCACGGTCATCGACACAATCCGCGCGGGCCGCGATGCCGTGATGTTACGCGGATTTTTGCCCTCAACCTCGGGTGCCTCGTCAACCTTTCGCACCTCCGCCTTCACCCGAAAACCCTCGCGCGACACGTCCACCCACGCGCAGTTTTCGATTTCCAGCATCAGCCGCTGCTCCGCTTTCGAGAAGTTCAGCTCGGACAGCGGCTTTCCCTCTTCAATCCCGCACTCCGCGAGGATTTTCAGCGTCTGCTCACGCGGCGCGTCACCCTCGACCACGATGTCAAGCACGCGCGTTTTGTTGAGCGAAATCATCATCACGAACACGAGAAATCCTGCGTACAGCCCGCCGCGCGTCTTGTATCGGCTCAGCTCGAAGTACAGCCCGCGGCGCTTTTTCACCCGCAGCCGCACGCCGTTTTTCCGAGCGGTTTTCGCGACCTTGTAATAAGCAAACGGCGAGCACTCGCCCGAGATTTCGCTTGCCATCAGCCGTACATTCCGCATAACAACGCCGTTTTCAAGCAGCTCGCTCACCATCTTCTCGGGATAACCGCCTACGCCTTCGAACCCGACCGTGCCGAAAAACAGCCCGCTTTTCAACCTACTTTTCATCTGCGTTCTCCAAAATCTCCGTGAACTCGAGTGAGGTGATTTTGCCCGAAATTTTCACGCCGCCAACGCCGAAATTCTCCAAAATCAACGGCACGCCGCTCACCCGCACGCACGCGCCAAATATACCGAGAGTAATAAAATCGTCGTCACAGGAGATGATTTTCCGACAGTTTTCAACGTAAATTTCGCGCTCCCTGCCGCCGTGGACTTGCACGGTAATCGTGCAGTCGCGTGCCGCCTGCTCCTCAAGACCGATAATTTTGTCCCGCAAACTCATAATTTCACCTCGCAAAACTTGTACCTGCAAAAATATATGCCGAAAATTACGCGAAAATCACCGCAGCGCGAAAGTTTCTTCCCCCGAAAGATTTCCGCGCGATGGTATCTCAGCAAGAAATTTTCCCCGCTCGTCCGCATAAGATTTGGTGTAAAGGACAGCTTTGGGCAACTCGGGGCGGTTCTCGGCGAAAATTGGGTTAAAGCGTGAAGTCGCAGCATTTGGTTATTAACAGCGCTTACGATTTCCCGAAAACCGTAAAATCAGCGGCGGAATCGATAATCCACACAATCACGCAATTCTGGGGGCAAATTTATGAAAACCATTTTGGCGGCAATACTGGCGGCGGGCGCGGCAATTTTTCTGCTGATATGCCCGAAAACCGCTTCGCAAGCGGCTTCGGGGGCAATCTCCGCGTGCCTTGAAACAATTGTTCCGAGCCTGTTTGCGTTCTCGGCTGCCGCGATTTTTCTGCAAAAAAGCGGGCTGTATCGGGTTGTTTTGAAGCCGTTTACGCTTGTACTGTCGAAAATTCTGCGAATGGACGAGGAACTTTGCGGGATTTTTTTGCTCGCGAACATCGGCGGCTATCCCGTCGGAATCAGCCTCCTCAGCGCGCTCGTGACCGATAACCGCCTGTCCGAGCGCGACGCGGCGCGGCTGATGTGCTGCTGCTTCGGGAGCGGGCCGTCGTTTATCATCGGCATCGTCGGGGCGGGAGTTTTCGGCTCAGCGGCAGTCGGCGGGGTGATTTTCGCAGCGTGCTTTCTGGCGTCGCTTTTGGTTGCCGTTTTCGTGAGAGCGCGCGGCAGTTTTTCCCTCAAACCCGCGCCAAAACAGCTCTCGATAAACTCAAGCACCTTCGTTTCGTCGGTGAACGCGGCAGCAAAGGCAATGTTTTCGGTGTGTGTGATGGTTGTGGGGTTCTCGGTCATCGCGGCGACGCTTCGGGAAATCGGCGTGAACGTACTGTTTGAAAGGATTTTTGCGGCGCTCGGTGTCGGAGAGAACAGCGGGAGAGTTTTCCCGGCGCTGCTTGAAATCACGAGGATTAAGGAGATGTCGCCCACGGCAAATGCACCGGCAATCTGCGCGGCGCTGCTGAGTTTTGGCGGTGTGTGCGTGTTTTTGCAGATTTCGGCGCTCGCGGGGAAAATTCCGCTGAAACGGTTCTTGGTGTCGAGGATTTTCGCGGCAGCGCTGAGCGGCGGAATAGCGGCATTGCTGGCACTTGCGCTCCCGCCGAGCGAGGTTGAAGCAATTGCGCAGAGCACGGGGACGGTGTTGTTCACGAAGAATGCGGTGTTGTCGCTGGCAACGCTTGCGATGAGCGGGATTTTGCTTGCTGAGAGCTGGCTGCGCTCTGAAAAGGGGAGCAGCGCGGAGTGAGCTGCAAAGCGGTAATCGAGCACGCGAAGAGCTAAAGTCTTTTTGAAAATCCAAAAAACTTTTTCTTCAGAAAAAGTTGTTTGGCCGCCGGAGGCACTGGAGCGAAGCGTAAAAACTGAAGGCGAAGCCGTAAAATCCAAAAGGGACGATTGCGGAAATTTGTGTTTAACGTAACATCTTAGAATTTAGTTCGCAACCCTTGCCAATTTTTCGGGTTTGACACCCGAAAAATCGCAAGCAATCAGAACAACCTAACCTCGATGGTAAACCTTTAAGTCTGAATGCGATTTTGAGAAACGAGGAACGAGTTTCTCAAAATCGCGCATTTTCGGCGGTTCGACGCCGCCGAAAATGCCGGAGAGCGCGCAAACCGCAAAGCGAGTTTCCAAGAAAAAGCAGGAGGCTAACCGCGTTTTTGAGAAACGTAGTTTTTCAAAAACGCGCGATTTTTCGGGTTCGATGCCCGAAAAATCGCCAGAGAGCGCGCAGACAGCAGAGTTCGTTCTGAGGGAAAAGCCGGCTCAAGAGCGGGTGAAGCCACGCTAAACAAGCTCGGAAATTCATCAGTCTTCGGGCGTGGCTTCACCCGCGCATTTTCGGCGGTTCGATGCCGCCGAAAATGCCCGGGTTTCGCAGAAACCCAAGTTCCACGCACATGAGCCCGCCGTAAATTCCCGCAAAGCCTTGTCCTGTTCGCAGCAAAGATGGTTCGCGAGCAAGGCTGTTTCGGAGGGAAAAGCCCGCTTACAGCGCCCCGATTTTCCCGAACAGAACCTGTTGGAAGAGAAGTGCCGACCACTGCCCGAGAACACCAACAGTTGAACGAGAGCGACAGCCGTTCCCAAAAAACAACTAATTGTACGTCGAAACAAACATAGTTGAACAGAGAAAATTGTGCAAAATCTACAAAAATTACAACACTACTTGAAAAATTCTGTCAAAAGGTATATAATAGTATCAGCACTTTAATTATAAAAAGGAGGACAATGCAATGAAGGCATTCGGTATATTTATGGCAGGTATTTTGGCAGCAGGCGCAGGTGTCGCTGCAGCGGCTTATATTGCTAAGAAAAAGCTTGAAAAGGAGAACGAAGAGGATTATTTCGACGGCTGGGACGACGGCTTTGACGATGACTGGGACCTCGATTTTGACGAGGACGAGGAGATTGACACAACCGCCGAGGAAACCCCCGCGAAAACCGTGAAGTCGGTTATCCCCGAGGAAAAATCTTTCTCCGAGGAAACCGATGACTCCGCTTCCGATGAGGAGCTTTAATTTGCACAAACGCGGCGTTCCGGTTTTGGTGCGCCGTTTTGTTTTGCCCACAAATTGTTTTGATAAAATAGGAGACCGATTATGATAGAATGTCCAAAATGCAAGAGGTTATTTGCAGACGAGAAGGCTGAAAACAGCTTTGATTTAAATATCCCTTTGGTTGAATGTCCAAAATGCGGATTTAAATTTGAATATGCTACACTTTACTTGGCGGGTGACCGTCCAAGCTAATGTGGATATAGCTATTATTATTTTGACAAGAGAAAAAAGAAAGTTTATAAGTATTCCGAGTGGCCCGGTTCGGCAGATGACGCTGCTACATACACAGATGAAGAGGAGATGAACATCCAAAAAGGTGTCGAGTATTTGGAAAAATACTATCCCGAGGCAAAAGAAGCGATTGATTTCTTGAAATCGCTTAAAAATGTCTAATTCCGATAAAACTTTCCGCAGAGGATTAAAAAAATCCGCGGAGGATTTTAAAAAAATTCCTCTAACCCTATTGCAAAATTTTTGCATTTGTGTTATAATAAAAAAAGTAAAACAAAACGGGCAAGAAAGAGGTGTTTTTTTTGAAGCACGTTGTTACAATTAACAAGGCGAACCTGAAGGCTTCCGCTGAAAAGGGCGGCTGCGGCAAGTGCCAGAGCTCCTGCCAGTCCGCTTGCAAGACTTCCTGCACTGTTGCAAATCAGAAGTGCGAGGCAGAACGCTAAACCCCTGAACCCGCTCGTTTTCTCGGGCGGGTTCAATTTTTGCCAAGCCTTTTCCAAGCCTTTTGAAAAAGGCTTGACCGAAAACTTTTGTACGCTTCGCGGTGCTCGATTGCCGCTTTGCAATACCCCCGTGCCAAAACGCACAACATAAACAAAACAGAAGGATTTGATAAAATGATACATAAATTTAAACAGCTCGGCTACAACATTGTCCTCGACACCGAAAGCAACGCCGTTCACGTCATGGACGACTGCGCTTACGATATGCTCGACCTCATCTCCGCGCCTATGCCCGAGCAAATGCCCGAAATCTTCGTCACTATGCTCCGCGATTACCCTGAAAGCGATGTCCGCGAGAGCTACCGTGACCTTTACGAACTTTACCAAAACGGCGCGCTTTTCGCTCCCGATGACTATGAGAAATACTCCGACACCATGGTAAAATCCCCCGTCAAGAGTATGTGCTTAAACGTCGCTCACGACTGCAATCTGCGCTGCGGCTACTGCTTCGCTCAGACAGGCGATTTCGGCGGTGAACGCTGCATAATGTCCCCCGAAATCGGTAAAGCCGCTATCGATTTCCTCATCAAGCAAAGCGCAAACCGTGAAAACCTCGAAACCGATTTCTTCGGCGGTGAACCGCTTATGGCTTGGGACACCGTTGTCGAAACCGTCAAGTACGCGCGTTCCATTGAGAAACAGCACGGCAAGCATTTCCGCTTCACCATCACCACCAACGGTGTTCTACTCGATGACGAGAAGATGAACTTCATCAACGCTGAAATGTCCAACTGCGTTCTCAGCCTTGACGGGCGCCGCGAAACCAACGACGCAATCCGCAAAACTCCCAACGGCGGCGGTTCTTACGATATTATCGTACCGAAATTCCAGAAAGTTGTCGAGCAGCGCGAGCGTGACAAAAAGGACTACTACGTCCGCGCAACCTTTACCAAAAACAATCTCGACTTCGCGGAAGATGTCATTCATCTGAGAAGCCTAGGCTTTATCCAGCTTTCCGCCGAGCCTGTCGTTACCGATGAGAAACAGCCTTTCGCTATAACAAACGCGGATTTGCCGCGCATTTTCAGCGAGTACGACCGCCTTTGCGCTTATATGGCGGACGAGAACAACCCGCACTTCAATTTCTTCCACTTTATGGTTGACCTCGACCAAGGTCCCTGCGCGATTAAACGCTTGCGCGGGTGCGGCTGCGGAAACGACTATGTGGCAATCGACCCGCACGGCGATATTTACCCGTGCCACCAGTTTGTTGGTATAGAAAACTGGAAAATGGGGAACGTTATGGAAGGCGACCTCAACGCCGATATCAAAACTTACTTCGCGAAAACCCACATTTACAGCAAAAAGGGCTGCAGCGGCTGCTGGGCGAAATTCTACTGCTCGGGCGGCTGCAACGCAAACTCCTTCATCTACGAGGGCGACTGCCGCATACCGCACACCATCTCCTGCGAAATGCAGAAAAAGCGCCTTGAGTGCGCGCTTGCGCTCGAAGTCAACAAGGCAATGAAGGAATGATTCAATGAAAAAAGTCGGTATATTTGCGGCAGTTTTGGCTGCAATCCTACTCACCGCCTGCGGTAACGGCTCGTCAGGTTCATCGGTGAGCGGGAGTTCATCAAGTTCAACGCAGGAGAGTTCCTCGGTCAACGAAAGCAGCTCGGGTTCAACGCAAGGCGGCTCATCAAGTTCAAGCGAAACGTCAAACGGTGCCGAGAAAAGGGCGGATTTGTATGCCGAGGCAGCTTTGAACGCGGTTGAGTTTCCGAAGATGACAAAGGTTGAAGCTGCCGAGGAAATCGACGCGTTCTTCGAGTTCAACATCGCAAACTACGCGGATTTTTCGCTCTATATGAACGTTATGAGCGTCAACCTGAACCGCGTTATCCTCGTAAAGCCGCTTTCTGACAAGCACGACGAGGTTTTCGCGGAGCTTGAAGCGTACTATAACGATTTGATTGAGAACAGCGCGTTCTATCCTGCCCAGGAAAGCGCGGCGGCGGGTTCAAAAATGGGTGAAACCACGGACGGCTACATTTATATTATTGTACACGAGGACGGCGAAACCGCTGTTCGGGCGATTGAAAATGCGGTGGACGGCTGACGGGTTTGTGAAAAAAGTTACATAAGAAACGAAGCGTTTTTTCAGCGTTTATTCACGAAATCTACACATTCGCGGGTTATAATTAGAACATAACAAACGAAAGGAAGGTTTTTTATGAACGACTTAAACAATCTTAATCAACAGGCTCTCGACCAGCAGGCTTTTCAGGCTCAGCAGCAGGCTCTTAATCAACAAGCCGGGCAAGTTCAGCAGGGCTTTGCGGGACAGCAGATTCCAAACCGGCAGGCTCAGCAAAATCCTCAAGTTAACGCTCAGCAAGTTTCGGGCGCGCAGTTTGGACAGGCTCAGCAAAATCAGCAAATTCCTTCTCAGCAAATTCCCCAAAATCCGCAAATCCAACAGCTTCAGCCGGTCGGAAAAACCAAACCCGTTAAGCAGAAGAAAAAAGGTCATCTCACGGCAGCTGTTGCCGGTTCAATCGCGGCGGTTATCCTTGTAGCGGGCGGCGCGGGCTTCGGCGGCGCGTTTGTCGCAAGCAAGATGAACGCTCCCGCAGTGGTCACCGAAAGCGGAAATTCTTCGCAGACGTCAAGCACAAGCGATACCCCCACGCTCAACGAAATGCAGCAGAATGTTTCCTCGACCACCAACGAAAACCGCAGCCAAGACGGCGTTGAGTTCAACTCGGACGGCTCCTACGCTTACACCCGCGACCTTGTTGCCGCGGTTAAGGACAGCGTAGTTTATATATCTAACTATGTTGACAACGGCTACCAGCGCGGCTACTCGCTCGGCAGCGGCATCATCATCTCCACCGATGGCTATATCATCACAAATGAACATATCATAAGCGACGGCATCAAGGACTGCGAGGTTACCGTCAACAAAACTGCCGCGGACGGCACGGTTTCAGCGACTAAGTACAAGGCAAGCCTTATCGGCACCGATGAGAGAACCGACCTTGCGGTGCTCAAAATCGACGCGCAGAACCTTCAAGCCGCAAAGCTTGGCGATTCCGACAAGATGATGCTCGGCGACGATATTGTTATCATCGGCAACCCCGTTTTGACGAACGGAATGACGCTTACAACTTCCGTGAGCAAGGGTGTGGTTTCGGGACTCAATCGTGAAATTTCCGCAACCGGCAAAGGTCTTACCTCAATCCAGACCGACGCGCCCATTAACGGCGGCAACTCGGGCGGCGCGATGTTCAACGCATACGGCGAGGTTGTCGGTATCGTTGACTTCAAAATCGTGACAACGGACGTGGAAAATCTTGGATTTGGTATCACGATTAATGAAGCGAAGCAGGTTGTCGAGGATTTGATTTCGAGAGGGTACGTTTCGGGCAGACCGATGCTCGGGATTGTGTACCAGAATGTTACTCAGAGTGTTGCTTATTACAGCGGTATGACGCCGGGGCTGTATGTGACTGAGGTTAAGTCGGATTATCCTGTGGCGAAGAGCGGGCTGATTGCGGGTGATACGATTGTTGAGATTGACGGGAAGTCGGTTTTGACGAACGATATTTCGACAATTCTCGCGGACAAGAAGCCGGGTGATACGATTACGCTGGTTGTCGTGAGGAATGATGGGATACGTCAGCGGCAGGTAAGCATTGAGGTTGAGCTTGGCGAGTATAAGGGCAACTAAAATAGCAAGCAGCTTCCGATGAGGGAGCTGCTTTTTTGCATTTTCTTCCCGAGAACGCGTAGCCTTAAGTCTTTTTGGAGTTCTTAGAACCTTTTTCTTCAGAAAAAGGTTCTAAGCCGCCGGAGGCACTGGAGCGAAGCGTCAAATCCAAAAAAACGATTGAAGAAATTGGTGTTTAACGTAAAATTTTAGAAATCAGTTTGCAACCATTGCCAAATTTTTTTGCGAATGCGAAAAAATTCGCAAACCCCATTTCGTAAACCTAACCTTAACAGAAAAACTCAGAGTTCGCGCCCTGAGTTTTTTATTTTTTCATAGCTTGTTTGTGGCAGAGATTATGACGTTTACCATAGAGTTTAGGTTGTTCTGATTTTCTTGCGATTTTTCGGGTATCGAACCCGAAAAATCGCTGCATTTTCATCGGCTAACCGCCGATGAAAATGCGCGGGGGGAAAACTCTTGTTTTCCCCCCGCGCCCCCTTTAGCGCTTTTGAACGCGTTTGCCGCGCTTCGCGCGGAGTAGCGCGGGAGTAGCGCGGCTTCGCCGCGAGTGCCTCCGGCGGCTTGAAACCTTTTTCTGAAGAAAAAGGTTTCAAGACTTCCAAAAAGACTTTAAGCGCTTCGCGTGCCCGAAACCAACTTTGCAAGTAGTCCCAACTGCCCGCTATTCGCTCAGCTCCGCAATCCTCCTCTGCATTCGCTTATACTCCGCCGACAGCAAATTCGCGCCCTTCTGCTTCAAATACACCTCCGCATACAGCTTCCAAAAAAACACCTTCGCGCTGAAAAATCGCTCCATTCTCCGCATCTGCGCGTAGCTGTACACCTCTTTCAGAAACGTCAGCTTCTCGTACTCCTTCGCGTTCTGCTCCAGCCCGCCCATCATCAGAAAATCGTAAATCGCCGATATCACCAGCACCACGTCCTCGGGCTTGAACTCGCCGCTCGTCACCTGCTCGCAAAGGTTCAGCGCGTCGTTTATCCTGTCAAAATCGTGCGCCCTCAGCCACACCGCGCGGTCGTACACATAAAGCGCCCTGCAAAGCGCTTCTTTCGCACGCCTGTCGCAGTGGCAGCGCAGCACCAGCAGCATTCCCCGCGACAGATTTTTCTCGGGCTCAGCCGGGCTGTTCCCGACAACAAATTTCGTGGTTTCGTGGTCAAGCCGCGCCGCGTCGGTGAACGGAGCGTTTTCTATGTTCAGGCAGTGCGCAAAAATCTCGGCAGCGGTCTGCTTCAGCTCGGGAAAACCGCGTACAAGCTTCTCCCAGAACCCGACCGTGTAGCTCGGCGAAACGTACCGCCCGCCCTTTGAGAGGAACTTTTTCATAATCCCGAGCGTGTATTCAAGCGCTTTTCCCGCCATATTCCAGTCGTTTCGGGAGCGAATTCTGTCCACGCACTCGGCGAGGTACATCTCCCAGTTTTCGGTGTCCTTGAGCCGCAAAATTCCCGCGACCATCAGCCCGCAGCGGCTCTCGAAATCCTCGGGGTACCAGTCGAGCGCCTCGGAGAACAGCACAAACGCGTTCCCGAAGTCCCATTTGCCGAGGAACTGCTGCGCCTCGGCGCTTTTTTTCTTGCACTCATCAAGCCCGTAGACCGCGTTTTTCTCCTCGTCCTCATCGATGAGTTCACTCAAATCCGCTTCAAGAACCAGCTCGTCGGGAATTGCCGCCTTTAGTCCCGCGAGCAGCTCGTCGCGCGCGTCGGCAAAGGCGATGTGCGTTCCGCAGCAGCAGCAAAAACCCGTCTCAAACTCGTCCTCAAGCATAATCATTCGCTGACATTTCGGGCAAACGCAGTATTGCAGCAAGGTTTTCACCGCCTTTTTTAGATTTAGTAAAATAATAAGTGCCTCCGGCGGCAAGGAACCTTTTTCTGAAGAAAAAGGTTAGGGAAACCGGAGGTTTCTAGGGGACTTCCAAAAAGACTTTATTCGCTTCGCGGTGCTTGGAACGCGCTTTGCGAAAAATCCATTGAAATCGCAGTCAGAGCGCCCAGTCAATCGGCTGTTCGCCGTTGTTTTTGAGGAACTCGTTCGCCTTGACGAAGTGCCCGCAGCCGAAAAATCCGTTGTACGCGGAGAGGGGGCTTGGGTGCGCGCACTGGAGGACGAGGTGACGGGGGTTGGTGATGAGCTTGGATTTTGCGCGCGCGGGTGCTCCCCAGAGGAAGAACACAATCGGCTTCTCGCGCCGGTTGAGCAGCTCGATAATCCTATCCGTGAGGATTTCCCAGCCTTGATTTCGGTGAGAATTTGCCTGCCCCTCACGCACCGTGAGAACCGTGTTCAACAACAGCACGCCGTGCTTTGCCCACGCAGTCAGCTCACCGCTTTTCGGTATCGGAAGCCCTGTTTCCGCGTTCAGTTCTTTGAAAATGTTGACGAGGGAAGGCGGGGGCGGCGTACCCTCCTTAACGGAAAAGCAAAGCCCGTGCGCCTGTCCCTTGCCGTGGTAGGGGTCCTGACCGAGGATAACCGCCTTGACGTCGCTGTAAGACGTGCAGCGAAGCGCGTTGAACAGGTCGTTCATCGGCGGGAAAACCGTCTGTGTGCGGTACTCGTTCACGAGAAACGCCCGCAGCTTTTTGTAATAATCCATCTCCCACTGGTCTGCTAGGAGTTCGTCCCATTCGTTTCCTATATTTACCATTTTTATTTCCTTTCAACGCGTAAAATTCTCCTTAAATTATAGCATATTTCGTGGATTTTTTCAAGAGAGAAACGCCTGTTCACGGCACTAATTTGGAAAAAAGCACAAAAAAAGAGCCTGCCGAAGCAAGCTCGTAAATATTTCGTCAAGCGACCAGCATCGCGAACAATCTCGCTGCGGTTGCCTCAGCATTGTCCTTTTCTTCCTCTGCGGAGAATTTCTCGCAAACCTCGCGAGCCGCGGTGTAATCGCCGTTCACACGCTCCGAGCCGTTTTCGAGTTCCAATTTTTCGTTCAATTCGTTCATATCTATACCTCCTGAAATTCTTTTGTTCCACACATTTCTGAACGTTTCTATCTATATATGTCAAGCGAACCTTTTTCTATCTCGTTCGCAGTTACAGTATAGCATTGTTGCGGCGTTTTGTCAAGTTTTTTTCGTCAAAATCACCATTGCTTGGCTTTGCTGAAATTTGGCTTTACAGCGTGGTTTGCTGGCACTGGATTTATTTTTTACTTAAAAAATCGCGAAAAAGTTTGTGAAAAATAACGGGAGCGCGGGGTTAAAGTCATATTTTTTAGGTGAAACAGCGAAAAATTTTCAACAATTTGTTGGTCAAAATGCAAAAATATTGTTGACAAATATTGTGCAATGTGATAAAATTAAAGCAGGGGATATCCCGAAAACCGCATAGAAAGGCGAGATTTATGGACGAGATAACAAGACTTCCGCTGGGAGCGCTGGCGACGAACTGCTACATTGTACCGGCGGACAAGGAAACCGCGATTGTGATTGACCCGGCGGCGACGGGCGAGGTTGAGGCGGCGCTTGCGGCGAGAAATCTGCGCGCGGGCGCGATTATCCTCACGCACGGGCACTTCGACCACTTTGCGGGCGCGGCGCGGCTGCGGAATTACTACGGCGCACCGATTTACGCGCCCGAGCTGGACGTGGAGATGCTCGCGAGCGAGGACAAGAGCTGGGCTTGGTTTATGGGCGGGGTTGAGTTCACGCCGATTGTGCCCGATGTGACCTTCGGCAACGGTGAGCGGTTTACCGTCTGCGGCGTGGAATTTTCGGTGATGGGCGCGCCCGGTCACACCGCAGGGAGCTGCTTGCTGTTCTGCGAGCGGTTTGGCGCGATTTTCTCGGGCGACGTGCTGTTCAAGAACGGCTGCGGGCGCACGGACGGCTTCTCGGGCAGCGACAGGCAGATGATGCAGACACTGCGCGAAATCGCGAAAATTTCCGGCAACTACTACGTTTACCCCGGTCACGGCGAAACCACAACCCTTGCTGCGGAAAAAGCACGGATTGATGTTTATGATTATTAATTGTATAGAAAAGTTGACAAAAAATTGAGCAAAAAAATGGCGATATTGTATAAACTCACAAAAAATCGAAAGGCGGTCGGCGAGGGCAATTTTGGGGCTTGACAGAAGAAAAATTTGGCGATATAATGATATTTGGAGTTCCAAAAAGGAAGCTCATCTGCGGAGTGCGGCGCCGCAAATCATATTCATTCTAGGAGGATTTTACAATGGAAGATTCAAATGACAAGGTTTACGGCATTCTGTCTTACATCGGGATTTTGGTTCTCGTACCGCTTCTCGCAGGTAAGTCGCAGTTTGCGCGTTTCCACGCAAATCAGGGGTTGGTTCTCTTTATCGCGGACATCATTTTCGCGGTTATTATCAACATTTCCGTGTTTGCTCTGTCGCTTATTCCCTTTGTTGGCGCGGCTATCGGCGGTATTATCAGCGGCGTTTTCGGTCTCGGAATTTTCATTCTGATGATTATGGGTATCGTTAACGCAGTTAACGGCGAGATGAAGCCCCTTCCCATCATCGGCGGCATCAAGCTCATCAAGTAATTTTTCATCGACAGCAAAGCGGCTCGATTTCTCGGGCCGCTTTTTGTTTTGGGCAACTTTGGTTCTCGGGCAACTTTGGCGGCGCACGGGCAACTGGAGCTGCGGCAGCCAAATCCTCCCTCCGACACGGCTTTTTCGCGAACGGAGCTTGATTTGCGGGAGTTTCGGCTGGGTTTGCGAACAGATTTTGGGTTTCTGCGAAACCATTGCATTTTCGTCGGCGTCGAACCGCCGAAAATGCGCGGGCGAAGCCACGCACGAAGTTTGAAGAATTGTCTGGTTTGTAATGCGTGGCTTCGCCCGCCTTTGAGCCGAGTTTTACCTTTGGAAATGCTTTGTGGTAGGCGCGGGCGATTTTTCGGGCATCGAACCCGAAAAATCGCGCGTTTTTGAAAAACTTCGTTTTCCAAAAACGCGGTTAGCCTCCTGCTTTTACCTCTGCACTCGCTTTGATATATACGCGCTCTCCGGCATTTTCGCCGGCATCGAACCGGCGAAAATGCGCGATTTTGAGAAACTCGTTCCTCGC
>SFLN01000077.1 GCA_004554555.1 [Eubacterium] saphenum
ACGAAAAAATCGGCGTTTTCAAACAGCTTATTTTTTTCGGACGCAATAAAATCGGCTGCCTCGCCAATCGCGTCAACCCTGTCTATATAACGGCTCATAAAGCCTTCATAGCTCGCTTGAATTTTGGAAACATCGCATAGTTTCTCGACAAACGGGAGGTGATTTTTCAAGGACTCGTTTTTGTCGAGATTTTTGCGGATACTGCTTTCATCGAGCTTTGACGCTGACAAACCCGCTGCGTTGAGCATAGAGATTGTCGTGAGCATTTTTTGGCAGAAACCCGATTTTTCGACTTGGCGCGAAAGGGCGGAAAGTGCGCTTTTTTGGTCGCGAACAGCCTTGTGCATCAAAATATTTTTTATCGTTTCATCGGCGGGAATGCGCTTCTCTCCTGCGTTCGCGAGGATTTTCTCGGAGAGCGAGGAGAAGGTTTCGATGTGAATTTCATTGTGTCGCGTCAGCAAATTTCGTTCAAGAAGGTCTTTGTAAACAGCCTTTTCCGTTTCAAATTCAAATTGATCGGGTACGATAAAAACGACGTTTTTTTCGTTTTCATCGCTTGCCAACAGCTTGCAGATATCCTGCCGAACAGCTTTTGAAATATCAAATTCCGCGCCGTCTGCAAAAATTTTAACCACAAAATCACCCTTTCAAAACCGCATAAACAAACGCATTTCCGCGCTTTCCGACCTTTTCTAAAATCCCGATTTCTCTCAAAACCTCAAGCCGAAGCGAGGAATTTGCCTCGCCCGCTGCCTTGCAAAACTCTTTTTTCGTGAAGCTTTCGGGCAGATTTTCGGGCAGCAGCCGCCGAAAATCCTCCGCTGTTTCAAACCAAATTTCCTCGACAATTTCCATCGGAATTTTCTCAATTCTGCACTTTTTCCGCACATTTCTGCTGCGCAAATCGGGGATTTTTTCGCCGTTGAAATACACGATTTTCTCGACCTTCAGCTTAACGATAACGATTTTCAGATTATCGCTGCGCAGAAAATTTCTTATCGAATAAAGCTCCTCAAAAATTTTAAGCCAAGACGAGGTTTTTCGAGGCTTGTCGGCTTTGACGATTTCGCCCGACTTTTCGTTTGTGAACAGCGTTTTGCTCTCGCAGATAAACGGGTGAACGAGATTTACACGCGCGTTTTCCAGGAACACCGAGAGCTTCTCACGCAGCCTGTAAAGCTGTTTCGTCTGGATTTCAAAAATTCCGTCCTCGCTCACTGCGTCCGCGTAAAAGCTGCCGATTTTGACTTCCTGTTCGTCGGAAAACGGCGCATAATAATTTTTGAGCGCCGCGTGAATTAGCTTTTCGTTCTGCGTTCCGACGGTGCTTTTGATGCGGCTTCGCGCCAATTCCACAGCCTTTTTGAAGTGGTCGGTTGTGGCGTTTTCGCGCCTGTCGATAAATTTTGCAACCGCGTCAAATTCGTTTTCCTCGATAATAATGTCGGCGATTTCCTTCAGTTCATCGAAGGAATTTCCCACGGCAACACCCAAATCTGCCGCTTTCAGCATCTCGATATCGTTCTTGTTGTCGCCGAAGCAGACCATTTTATCTGCGTTCAACAGCGTCTTAACCTGTCGGACAGCCGCCGCTTTTCCCGCATTCTTATCGTAAATTTCGTACCAAGTCGTGTCATCGTAGGTGTCAATCTGAAAGTTGTGCGCGAAGCCGTTTTCCGCGGTGAAAAAGCTGTCGAGAAGCTCGGTGTTTTCGGCGTTCAAAACGGTGAGATAAAACACGTTCCCGTCAAATAGCTCATCATAGTTTTTGACGGCGCGCATACGTTTGTCGCCTTTTCGCGAGTCGAGATAGCACCTCACGCAGTCGATTTTCTCCTCAAGAAACGAAACGCGTTCCTCGCCGTTGATGTACGAATAAACCAGCGGCGCGAGGTTGTTTTCTCGAAGAAATTTCTCCGCGATTTTCAGCGATTTTTTCGTAAAAACGTTCTCGATTAAATGTTCACCGGTTTGCGGATTAATCACGAAAACCCCGTTGAAAGTCACAGCGGGGAGTTCGAGGTTCAATTGTTTAACCAGCGGCGCGGCGCTCGAAAAGGAACGCGCGGTCGCGTAGGTGAAAAGCACGCCGTTTTCGATGAGCGAATTGAGCGTGTTTACCGTAAAATCGGAAATTGTCGCGTTGTTTTTGAGGAGCGTTCCGTCGAGGTCGGTCACATAAAGCGTCATATCAGTAGTCCTTGCAGCCTTCGACGACAAAGCGGTGCGTGAGCATATATTCGCGCAGCTCCTGCATTGCGGGAAAGCGGAAGCCCTCGCTCTGAATTGCGCAGCAGCCGCACGCGTTCGCCCTAACAACCGCTTCGCTAAGCGGGATTTTCTCGATAATTCCGCTGATAAGTCCCGCGGCAAAAGCGTCGCCCGCGCCCGTCACATCGACAACCTTGTCCGCTCTGAAGGTCGGTGCGTCGCCGCTTTCGACGTGACTTTTGAAGTACGCGCCCTGCTTTCCGAGGGTAATCACGATTTTATTTCCGCCCATCGAGATGAACAAATCCGCGATTTTCTCCGGCTCGGTCAGCCCGCAGAACAGCTTCGCGTCTTCAACCGCAGGCACAAAAACCTCCGCCCGGAGCGCGATATCCTTCAGCTTTTCGGCACTTTCGTTCTCGCCGAAATTTCCCGGGTCAAACACGACGGGAATTTCCAGCTTTTTGCAATCCTCGCAGATTTTTCTGGCAAAATTATACGAATTTTCGTTATCGGCAACAAATTCTCCCGTTATAAAAACCGCGTCGAAATCATCGGGTGAAACGTCGAAATTCTCGCCGTTTTTCTCGGTGATAAAACTGTCGTCAACGCCGTTTTTCCAGAAAAACTCGCGGATTTTTTCGATAAATTCACCGTCGATTTTCGCGGCAACAGCAGTCGAAACGCCGAGCCTTGAAAGCGCAGCAGCCGTGTAAACTCCCGCGCCGCCGACGTTTTTCCCATCGAAATAAGCCTTGCACAGAATTAAAGCTTTTTGCATAATTCCCTCCGACTCAGAAAGTTATGATATTCCCGTCCTCGTAGGCAAAACCCGTGTAACCGCCCGCCTGGAGCCTGTCCAGAAAACTCTTCATTTTCTTGGGCTTTTTGAAGAGCGAAACATCGTAATTCTCGCGAAGCTCCTCGGCTTTTTTGTATGCACCGAGGAAATTCTCCTCGTAAAGCACGGCGATTTTCTCCTTAGCCGAGGACTTGCGCTTCATATCCGAGAGAATGCTGAAAATTCTCTCGAAGCCGATTGAGAAGCCGCACGCGGGGATATCCTCGCCGATGAATTTTCCAATTAACTTGTCGTATCTGCCGCCGCCCGCAACCGAGCTTCCGAAATTCTCGCTGCGAACCTCGAAAACGGTGCCCGTGTAGTAGCCCTGCCCGCGAACCAGCGATATATCAAACTCCACGCCGTATTTCCCACCGGCGATTTCCTTGCTCGTCGAAATAATTCCCGAAAGCCGCGCGGTAGCGTCATCTCCGACAATCTCGCGAACCTTGTCGATATCAAGCGGCAGCTGTTTCAAGACATCTGCGAATTTATCGACAGCGTTCTTGTCGAAGCCCTTTTCAAGCAGCTCCGCAACTACTCCGTCAGCGCCGATTTTGTCCAGCTTATCGAAGCTCACGCAAACGGATGGGAGCTGTTCATCGGCAAAACCGCAGCTTGAAAGCAGCGCGTTGAGGACGGTTCTGTCATTGACGCGAACGGTAAAATCGCCGATTTGAAGCGCCGTGAGAGCCTTTGCGGTAACGGCAATCAGCTCGATTTCGCACTCTGCGGAGGAGTCGCCGATAACGTCGATATCGCACTGCATAAACTCGCGCAGACGGCCCTTTTGCGGGTTCTCGGCGCGATAAACCTTGTCCATCTGAATTGCCTTAAACGGCATCGTGAGGTTCTGGCGATTTGCCGCAAAATAGCGCGTAAGCGGGAGCGTGAGGTCGTATCTCAAGCCAATATCGCACAATTCTCCGCCGTTTGCGAGCGCGCTCTGGAGCTTCTCGCCGCGCTTTAAAATCTTGAAAATGAGGTTGAGGTTGTCGCCGCCGTCGCTCTTGTCGAGGTTCTCGATATCCTCAACCGCGGGCGTCATAATGCGGGAAAAACCGTTTTTTCTGTAAATCTCGAAAATTGTATTCTGAATACTTTCGCGCAGCTCCGCCTCTTCGGGGAGGTAGTCGCGAGTTCCTTTTACGCACTTAATTTTCATCGTAAATTCCTTTCGTTAAACCAAATCATAGTACATTTAAATTATAACATTTTTCGTATATTTTGTCAAGAATTTTTGCGTTACAACCGAGCATTTTCTTCAACCAAAAGTATGGGATAACCGTTGATATAAGGCTTGACCATATCGGGGTGCTGTTTGGCGGCGGCGAAGAGCATTTGCGCAAAGCCGTCCTTTTGAACAAAGTCGCTGAGCGTTTTTAGCGGCAGGCTTGACACGCTTTCGCAGACGGGCGACACGGTTATCACGCGGAAATCGCCGAGCTTATTCACGCGAAATGGCCAAATCGCGCAGTCAAGCGGCTTGAGCTCACCCAAGGTGCAGCCGTTTTCCGAAACCGCGGGGCAGTACACAACCTTTTCTCCGTCAAACTTCATCGGCAAAACATATTCCTCGCCGCGTTTTTCGAGCGCAACACCGAGCTTTTCCTCAACCTTGTCCTTGATTTCGCGGAAAATCAGTGGTATTTCCCACTTGTCGTTTTCAACAAAACCACAACAAATTCGGCATTTTGCACAATCATTTTTTGACAAAATTTCACTTAACATATCAAAAATTCCTCCTCTTTAAAGACTTTTCGTCTTTTTTACCATCAAAATGAAAATACGTTTACATTTTCATAGCATATCAAAAAACTGCATAAGAGTCATATATATTCGGATATTAATTTTATTGTAAACAATTTTCGGGTGTTTGTCAAGATAAAATATTAGCCGGTTAAATTGTTAGCATATAAAATTATTGATAATAATAAACAAAAATACTCATTTGGTGGCTTTTTTAAACGAAATTTACTTGACAAGCCGTTAAAAAGCGGTATAATAAAATAAGGTAATATTCTATAATCAGCGAAAATCTGAAATTTATCTGAAAGGATTGTTTTAATGAAGGCGGCAAACAATAACTTTATTGTTCACGAAGGCAACCGAACGCTTCAAATGTTTAACGAGGCAAGCTTCCTGTACGGAGAGTATCTCAGTGCGGAAATGGAACGAATCGGAATGAGATATTCGTACAGATATGTGTTAAATCCACTGATGGAAAATGAAAGCCTTACGCAGCTGGAGCTGGTGAGGATTACGGGGCAGAAGCCGCCGACGATTAGCATTACGCTTCGCAATATGGAGCACGATGGGATTGTGGAGCGCGCCAAAAACGGCGGTGACAGGCGCGAAACGCACGTTTCGATTACGGAAAAAGGGAGAAAGATGTACGCGAAGGTGCTCGCGTTGCTTGAAAAGGCGGAAAAGGTTGTTTTGAAGGGAATAAGCGAAAAGGAACTGAAAGCGATGAGTTCCACGATTGAGAAGATGATGAAAAATGTCCAGACCGCGATGAAATAATACATAGCAAGATTTAAGGCTGTACTTTTGGGTACAGCCTTTTGTTTAATCTCTTTCAAGAGCGGTAATTCCCGAGCGCACCATTTTGATAATCCCAAACGGTTTAAGCAGGTCGAGAAAGCTGTCTATTTTCGCGGGTTCACCGGTAAGCTCGAGCATTATCGACTCCTTGCCGACATCAACGGGCTTCGCGCGGTAAAGGTTTGCGATTTCGATAATTTTGTGCCTGTCCTCCTCGGAGCGTCCCGCTCTGATTAAAATATGCTCGCGGGTAACGGCGTCCTCGAGAATTCTCACCTCGTGCACGTCGTAGAGCTTCAGAAGCTGGTTTTTAATCTGCGTGAGCACCTTCAAATCGCCCTTAACCACAATTGTCAGACGTGAAATATTCGGCTCCTCTGTTTCGGCAGCGTTCAGGCTCTTGATGTTGAAGCAGCGCCTGCTGAAAAGTCCCGAAACGCGCAGAAGAACGCCGTTGTTGTTGTTTACTTTAACCGAAAGTACATATTCCTGTTCCATTTTCACGCCTCCAAGTCAATTTCGGTAATGGGATTTACCACGGGTTTTCCTGCGGGAATCATCGGCAGAACGTTGATATCGCGGTCGATTTTCACTTCAATCATACAAGGCTTTGTTTTGGAGATTTCGAGCGCTTTTTTGAGCACGGGCTCGATATCCTCGTTCTTTTCGATAACGAAGGTTTCGATACCGAAAGCCTCGCCGAGTTTAACGTAGTCGATGTGACGGTTATCGAGGGTAGTCTGCGAGAAATGCTTGTTGTAGAACAATCTCTGCCACTGGCGAACCATTCCGAGAACATTGTTGTTGATGACGAGCTGGATTATGGGGATATTGTGCGCGTAAGCCGTGATAAGCTCGTTCAGGTTCATCGCAAAGCTGCCGTCGCCCGCGATGTTTACAACGGTTTTGTCGGGGCAGCCGACTTTAGCGCCGAGTGACGCGCCAAGACCGAAGCCCATTGTGCCGAGACCGCCCGATGAAATGAAGCTGCGCGGGTTTTTGTAGCGATAATACTGCGCCGCCCACATCTGATTTTGTCCAACCTCGGTTGCGATAACCGCGTTTCCGTCCGTCAGCTCGTCAAGCTTCTTGATAACCGCCTCAGGCGTTACAGGGAGCTGCTCGGTGCCTTTCTGAACGGGCTCGCCGAAATCCTTCGCGATAATCTCGTCCGTCCAAGCGTTTTTCTTCTGCGAAACCTTTTTGCAAAGCTCCGCGAGCGCGATTTTCACGTCGCCCGCAACCGTTGTGTAAACCTCGACATTCTTGTTGAACTCGGCGGGGTCGATATCGATGTGGATAATCTTCGCGTTCTTGCCGAAAACGGACGCGTCGCCGATAACTCTGTCCGAGAAACGAGTGCCGATACCGATAAACAGGTCGCAGGAGTTGAGCGTAGCCGCAGCCTTAACCGTGCCGTGCATACCGAGCATACCGATGTAACGTCTGTCGCGCTGATTGAACGCGCCTTGTCCCATAAGCGAGCAGGAAACGGGCGCGTCACAAAGCTCCGCGAGCTTCGCAAGCTCCTCCTCAGCATTTGCCGAGATAACGCCGCCGCCCGCGTAAATATAGGGGCGCTCGCACTCGTTGATAAGGCGCGCCGCCTCGTTCAAATCCGCTTCGGAAACCTCGGCGGGCTTGTCGGGAACAAACTTCCCGAGCGGCTTGTAGTCAATCTTCGCCGCGGTGATGTCCTTGGGAATATCAACGAGAACCGGACCTTTTCGACCGCTGCCTGCGATTTTGAACGCGAGGTGAATGGTAGAAGCAAGCTCGTTTATATCCTTGACGATGAAATTATGCTTGGTGATGGGCATAGTAACGCCCGTGATGTCAACCTCCTGGAAGCTGTCCAGACCGAGCAGGTTGCACGCAACGTTTCCCGTTATCGCAACAAGCGGGATTGAGTCCATATAAGCGGTTGCAAGACCGGTGGTAAGGTTTGTCGCGCCGGGACCGGAGGTTGCGATAACAACGCCGGTTTTGCCGGTTGCTCTTGCGAAACCGTCTGCCGCGTGGCAAGCGCCCTGCTCGTGGGAGGTGATGATGTGGCGGATTTTATCGCTGTACTTGTAAAGGCTGTCGTAAATATTCAGCACGGCGCCGCCCGGATAACCGAAAACGGTATCCGCGCCCTCCTCCAAAAGGCACTCGACAATTATATCCGAACCGGATAAAATCATTATAAAAACCCTCTCTCTTTAAAATATATAATACATTATTATTGTACCACAAATTGCCGTTTCTGTCAACGACATAAAGCATATTTTTTCTTGAATTTCCGTCACATATTTGAGCAGAATAGCCAAAGAGGTGATTTTGTGAAAAAGTTTCTTGAAGGCACGCTTTGCGGTTTTTTGAACGGATTTTTCGGGAGCGGCGGGGGAGTGCTTGCCGTGCCGATTTTGGAGAAAGAGGGCTGCGAAACAAATGAAGCGCACGCGACATCGGTTGCGCTGATTTTCGCGCTGAGCCTTATCACGGCGCTGTTTTACGGCTTTTCGGGCAACCTTGACTTCGCGGGCGCTTGGAAATATGTTCCTTACGGCGTTGCGGGAGCGCTTTGCGGTGCGTTTTTTCTGAAGAAAATCAAGTCGATTTGGCTGAAACGGATTTTCGGCGGCGTGATAACCGCGGCTGCCGTGAGGATGCTGCTGGTATGATGGAAGCGATAATCGGCTTTGCAACGGGAATTCTCGCGTCAATGGGACTTGGCGGCGGGTTTATTTTGGTGGTGTGGTTAACGCTTTTCGCGGACGTTGGGCAAAAGGCGGCGCAGGGGATAAACGTGCTGTTTTTCCTCCCGATTGCGTTTATCGCGCTGATTTTGCACCTCAAAAATCACCTCGTCAACAAAACGCTCGTCAAGAAAATGATGCTCGGCGGGATAATCGGCGCGGTTATCGGAACGCTTGGTTCAAACGTTATCGCAAACGATTTGCTCAGAAAACTGTTCGCGCTGTTTCTGATTGCGTTTGGACTGCGGGAGCTGTTTTCGCCGAACAAGACTTGCGAAAATTCATCAGATGACCATAATCAGTGTTCCCGCACCGATTAAAATGCACCCGATAAGCGATTTCGCGGTGAAATCCTCGTGCAGGAAAATGAACGCCAAAATCAGCGTTATCACAACGCTCAGCTTGTCGATAGGAACGACCTTTGACGCTTCGCCGAGCTGAAGCGCGCGGTAATAGCAAAGCCACGAAACGCCTGTCGCGATACCGGAGAGTATCAGAAAAAGCCAGCTTTTCTTGCTGATTTCGGGCAAGCCGCTTTGCGCGTGAGTGAGGAAAACCATTCCCCAAGCCATAACCAGTACAACTGCGGTTCTGATTGCGGTTGCGAGGTTTGAGTTCACGTTCTCAATTCCAACTTTTGCCAGAATTGACGTAAGTGCCGCAAAAACTGCCGAAAGCACCGCAAATAAAATCCACATTTTTGTCACCTCTATAATGTAAAATATAAAATAATTATATCACCAAATCTAAAAATGTCAAGTTAAATTTATGTAAAATCCGCCTTCTTGCCGAAAGCGGATTTTGTGTTATTTTAGTGGAACAAGCTCGATTTTTGCGCCCGCGTCCTCAAGAGCGGCTTTGATATTTTTTACGTCTGCCGCAGGAACATCGGTAAGTATTGTTGTCGGTGCAGTGTCAACCAGCTTTCTTGCTTCGGCAAGGCTGATATGCGCTTGTTTTGTAATCGCCGTGATAACCGACATTTTTCTGTCTTCGTCAAACGAAACCAGCCTTATATCGTAGTACTCTGCGTTCCCATCGGCACCTTTGGCAGCTTTTTTAGTAGGAGAAAGCCCGATTACCGCGCCG
>SFLN01000078.1 GCA_004554555.1 [Eubacterium] saphenum
AACGCGTTCGGAGTTCGATTATGGAGCGGATTACGAGGCTCGAACTCGCTACCTCCACCTTGGCAAGGTGGCGCTCTACCGGATGAGCTAAATCCGCAAAATGGTGCCTCCGGTCGGAATCGAACCAACGACACGGGGATTTTCAGTCCCCTGCTCTACCAACTGAGCTACAGAGGCGATTGTCACTGCCCTCGGTTTATCACCTCGAGCCGACTATGATATTATATCACCATTCACTCAATTTGTCAATAGTTTTTTCAAAATTTTTTCAAAAAATTTTAAGTTTTTTTCATTTTCTATTATATGACAAAATTTCAAAAAAATTCCTACAATCCGAAAAATTACGCGTCAACGCTGTTTTGTCCGTCAACAATGCGGATTTCGAGCTTATGCGGAAGGCAGACAATCGGCACTGCGCCGCCGCTCACCGCGCCTCTGTTCACGCACACCTTGTCGGGGCAATCTGCGTAGGATACCCGCACCGCGCCGTTTTTGACGGTCACGACATTCACGCCGTTCTCGCACTCCACGGTAAATTCCGCGTCAGCCGAAAGCGGCAAAGTCCTGATAAGAACGCCGTTTTGATAGATTTCAGCGGTTGGATTTTTTCTCGGAATGTTCATCATCACAGCAAAAATTGCAATTCCCGCCGCTGCCGCCGCGAGCAGGACGATTATTCCGACAAGCACTTTTTTGTTCATTTTCCACCTTCAAATAAAACCCCACCCGCTGTTGCGGGCAGGGTTGGAAAGCAGCTTCATTTTCAAAATTCGCCGCATTTATTCGATAATTCCGCCGAGCTTCCACTGCGTGCCCGACTTCACAAGGTTCACATTCACGGTGCGATAACCGATTTTCCCGTCAAACGTGCCTACCTTTATATAAAGTACGCCTGTTGCGTTCACACCGTCGTTCGCGGTAATCGTGAAAACGGTGTCGGAAACGTTGATTGTACCCAAACCGCCGTTCTCGTAGGACAACTCAACTCCCGAGATTTGGCAGCGGCTCTTGAGCAAATCCGCCGCACTTTGTGTATAAATCGCCTTTATAACCTTGCCGAGAGTATCCGCGTCGCTGATTCCGCAGGACGAAATCTTGTTTTTGGCAAGCGCGTTTTGCAGACCGATAGCGTTGTTCACAACTTCACGCATTTGTACAGTTGCGTTCTCATAGGGCGCGTTGAACATAAGGCTCTGCTGCATATTTTTCTCGGAGTACGCGCTTTCGGTAATTCTGATGCGGTCGTCCGTCACCTTCGCCTGGTATTTCGGCGACAAGCTGTTCCGCCAGTCAATTTTCGCGACAATATCAAGCCCGCTTGCCGCGCTGATTTGACCATCGCTAATCGTGTAGTAACCGCCGCCGCACGCGAAACTGTTCGCGCTCGCGCCGAAGTTAACGATACCGCTTGAAGGCACGCTCAGCATAGTATCGGTCGCGGTGTCGAAGATATACGAGCCGCTGTTGAGGACAATCGCCGCATACGTTCCCGCCAAATTCGGCGAAACCGCGCAGGAGCTTTCCTCGGAGAAAATCACGAACTCATCTGTATACTTGCTCACGGGAACTTTAACGATTTCCGTGTTCTTTTCGCCCTTAACGCAGACATAAGCGTAGTTCTCGTTCACCGCAAGCACGGTTGTCGGAACTTTTTCGCTGTAATAGCAAACCGACAGATATTCAACTTCTCTGCCGTCGAACCGAGCGGAGCAGGCGTAATAGTCGCCATCCTCGTCGATATTGAGAACGAGCACACCGCTGTTCTTATTATAAACAACGTCCGTGATAGCGCCCGACATAACGATTCCGTTAACATCAAGCTCATCGAAGGAGCTGTTTTTCACATCAACATAGAACAGCCTTGAGCGTCTGCCATCCTCTGCGGTTGAAACGAGAAGCCCCGAGCCGTCCTCGGCAATCCAGTCAATTCTCGGCTGCTCGCAGTCAATCGAAGAAACAAGGCTCACATCGTAGCCGTCAAAATCGTAAATCGCCGCGCTGATATCGGTCAGCACAAAGAAGTTGTTCTCATTGATGAAGAACGCGTCCTTTGCGTTAATTTCGCTTGTGAGGTACTCCATTCCCTTGAGATTTTCGGGCAACGTCACGCCCTCGGGAATTTCATCAATCACGGGAGCAGGCTCTTCCGAGGTATCCGAAGACGCGTCGGAGCTTTCGCCGTCCGAGCTGTCCGAGATATCCGAGCTGTCCGAGATATCCGAGCTGTCGGAAGAATCCGAGCTGTCCGAAACATCGGAAACGTCAGAGCTGTCGGAAACATCGCTGCTCTCGATGGGCTCGGGTTCGCTCGGCGTATCGATTGACACATCTCCGCCGATATCGATAGGCGGAATGTCAACAATCTCGGGGTCGCTTAATTTTATCGGTGCAACGACGTTCAAATCGTCGTCTGCGGTCAAAATTTCAACGGTAAAGACCTCGCTGCTCTTGTGGAGCTGCTCCATAAGGTAACCCGCGCAGTTGATGACCGCGCCCGTAATCTTGCCCTCGTCCTTTTCAAAAACCTTGCCGACCGCCTCGGAACCGACAACGCGGCTCTCATCGCTGAAATACAGCATCTTGACGGGCACGCTTCCCTGCGCATTTTCCGTGAGCACTCTCTGCGCTTCGGCAGGCGAAAGCGGCTCTCTGAACGTAACCATAACATCGTGCAGCTCGCCCGAGTTCTCGTTTTTGCGGATATCCTCGATAGCTCGCTCGATGCGTTCCTTGTTGGAAAGCGCCGTGAGGGTGCTTCCCGTGAGCAAATCGACGCCCTTGTTACCGCCGAGCTGCGTGAACATAACCGTTCCCACGCCGACAACCGCCGCCGCAGCCGCCGCGGTTATACCTATATAAATGGGCATAGACGAACGTCCCGCGAACTTGCCTTTTTTGGCGTTTGCGAGAATTTTATCCTTGTCGAACTGATATTCGCTCATCAATTCCTTGTAAAAATCGCGCTTGTTCACAAAAACGTCCTCCTTTCCCATTAAATTCAAACAAAATCTCAGCCGACCAAGCCGAAATTTTCGGTAAAATCTACTAAATAACAGAGCATTTTCCGTTCAATACAGCATATTCCGTTCACCCGAAAAGTTGCCCGTTCAGCAAGATTCAGCAAATTGCACAAAACTCTCTGCAAATTTTCATCAAATACGCCAGCCCGTCAAATCTCGAACTTTTTCTTCTGCCGCTCAATGGTGCGGTAGAGCTTGTTTTTGACGGTTGAGAGATTCAGCCCAAGCCGCTTGGCAACCTCGTCCAGCTTCATATCGCACACAAAATGCAGATAGAAAATCTGACCGGTGGTTTCATCGTTTTTGATGATATCATCGAAAATCTGCTTTGCGAGGATTTTGTTGGTCATAATCTCCTCGAGCAGCGGCTCATCGCGGGACAGCTCTGCATCAAGCGCCGCCGACTCCTCCTCGGAGAAATCGGACATATTTTTCACCTTATCGCGGCGCTTTATGAAGCCCGACAAAAAGGTTCGGCACTCAAACTTCGCAATATTAATAAGGAAAGCCTCCGCCGACTCGATATCGTCGTAGCCCTTATCGCAAATCCGCTTGTAGAACCGAGTGTAGACGTTCTGAATGATATCCTCCGCGTCCTGAAAACGGGAAGCGTGGCTCGCGACGTACCTTGAAACGGCGCTGAACGTCTGCTCGTAAGCGTTATTAAAAAACAAATCAGTTTCGGGACTGCCCAACGACGTTTCACCTCGTTTCACGTCCCCGCCTCATAACCGTAGTCACAAAAATCATACAAAAAGTTTCAATTTTTTTCGCAATAATTTGTAACGGCGGGGAAAAATAGCACTAAATGTTGATACATATAGAATTATTATACCACAAATCATTATATTTGTCAAATGCCTCTTTACCGATTTTCGTGAAAATTTCGGGAAAATTAATTGCTTGACAACATTTGCGAAATGTGGTAAAATTAAACCAACCAGTGAAAATGCTTATCGAAATTTTGTGCAATTTCACGAAAGGATTACAAATGAAAAAAGCGATAATTTTTGACCTTGACGGCACGCTCTGGGACTCGTCGCAGTCGGTTACAGACTCCTGGAACGAAATTCTCGGAAAATACCCCGAGGCGCGCCAAATCACGCTTGACGATATGCACGGCTTTATGGGCAGGCAGATGGACGAGATTGCGCGAATGATAATGCCGGACTTGCCCGACAGCCGCCGCATGAGCATAATGGACGAGTGCATGGACTACGAGCTTACTTATTTAAAAGAGCACTGCGGCGCGACGCTGTACCCGAAGGTGCGCGAAACGCTGGAAATTCTTGGGAAAACGTGCAAGCTGATGATTGTGAGCAACTGTCAGGACGGCTATATCCAGACATTTCTGGAGTTTTCGGGGCTTGGGGAGCTGTTCGATGACTTCGAGAGCGCGGGTGCAACGGGGTTGTCCAAAGGCGAGAACAACAAGCTGGTTATCGAGCGAAACGGCATTGACCGGGCAATTTACATCGGCGACACGCAGGGCGACCTCAACTCTGCGGATTTCGCGGGAATACCGTTCGTTCACGCAGCCTATGGTTTCGGCACAACAAACAGGCAAACCGCCCGAGCAAATTCCTTTGAGGAAATACCAAATATTGTAAAAGAAATCTTCGGCGAATAAAAAAATTTTTTCGGACTTTTGACGCAAAAACCCGCTGAAGCCTTTATTCAAGCGGGTTTGCGAAAAATAAAATTTTTTGAGATTTTTTTGAAAAAACGCTTGACAAATTTGCGAAAGTATGATATAATATAACAGTCGTTGAAATGCGAGTGTGCTGGAATAGGCAGACAGGCTAGCTTGAGGTGCTAGTGTTGGAAACGACGTGTGGGTTCAAGTCCCGTCACTCGCACCAGCAGCGTGACGCTGCACCCTTTTCGCCCCGAGTTTCTGCTTGGGGCGATTTTTGTTCCCGAAAACGACTTTTACGCGGTTCAAAACTCAAGCCGCGGTGTTCTATCTTACTTTGAAATATCCCATTCAGCCTCGGCGTGAACGCGGGACTATTTTTTTACCGTACAAGCTAACGAACGTTATCGCAAATTTTCGACAATTTTTGCAACTTATCGCCCTGTCGTGCAACTTATTCCCTTTTACCGAAAACGGCATTGACAGCGGCGCTAAATCTGATATAATATAAGTAAAGCAAACAGACGGGAGGCATTATGAAGCTAATCGAACGCACAACCGACTCTCCCGAGGACGACAAGGTTATCCTCGAGTATTTCGAGTTTACGCAGGAGTTTTCGGATATCAAGAATTTTATTCTCGACAACAAACAGCTTTTTGCCGTGTACGACAAGGAGAAAAATCTTGTCAAGCTGAAAATCAAGGACGTTCTGTATTTCGAGGCGGTCGGCGAGCTTGTGTTCGCGTACACCGAAGGCGGCGTGTTTGAGGTCAAAATGCGGCTTTATCAGGTCGAGGAGCTGCTCGAGCCGCACCAAATCCTGCGCGCTTCCAAATCCTTCCTCATCAATCTTTACCGGATTTCAGCGGTTACTCCCGCGCTGAACGGCAGACTTATCGCGACTATGGACAACAGCGAGAAGGTTATGATATCGCGGCAGTACGCGAAAATCATCACGGAACGCTTTATGAAAGGGCTTGTATGAAAGAAACGCAAACAAATCGCTCTGACCTTTTGAGGTCGATTGCCTTCAACTTTTTCAACGTAATCGCGGAAACCACGCTTTCCATCGCCATTATCGGCAGCATTTTCGCGGGACAGGTGCAAATTACCTACCACTACTTTTTCCTGCCGATACTGCTGAGCGTGGCTTATATGCTGCCCTGCCTGCCCGTTTATCTGAAGGAAAATATGTCGGTGAAACAGGTTATGGTGCAGCGGATTGTGGAGCTTGTCATCATCGAAGCGGGCACGCTTTTTGTCGCGCACCTTCTTGTCGGCGAGCACCTCGGCGTTGTCGGGTATATTGTTGTGGGAGCGTCCGTGCTGCTTTTCGACGTGCTTTCTTACCTCACGCAGTATATTTATGAGAAGAGCAAGGCTGAGAAAATCAACAAAATCATCGCGAATATGAGAGGAAAACGCTGATGGCAACAAGCAAGGAATTTCTGAATTACGTTCTCGAGCAGCTCTCCGGGCTTGACGAGATAACCTATCGAATGATGATGGGCGAGTACATTATTTATTATAAGGGAAAAATTGCCGCGGAGCTTTGCGACAACAGATTTCTTGTGAAACCGGTTGACGCGGCGGTGAAATATATCCCGAACGCTGTCTACGAGCCGCCTTACGAGGGTGCAAAGCCGATGATTTTGGTGGAAAATCTCGATGACCGTGAGTACCTCACAGGGCTTTTTGAGGCAATTTACCCCGAGCTTCCCGCCCCGAAGCCGAAAAAGAAGAAACGTGAACAGGAGGAAACCAAATGAAAGAACTTATCGCTTACTGCGGGCTGGACTGCGAGAAATGCGATGCGAGAATTGCCACGCTCACCGATGACAACGCGCTCCGCGAGAAAACTGCAGCACTTTGGACAAAGCTCAACGGCGTTGAAATCACCCCGCAGATGATAAACTGCAGCGGCTGCCGCACGGACGGCGCGAAAACTCCCTACTGCAAGGATATGTGCCAGATAAGAAAATGCGCGGCGGGAAAGGGCTTCGAGACCTGCGGTGACTGCTCCGAGCTGAAAAGTTGCTCCGTTGTCGGAATGGTGACGTCAAACAATGCCGAGGCTCTCGCAAATCTCACAAAATAATTCACAAAGTGTGCAAGCAATAACTTTTTATCGAAAAATTATGCAGCTCATCAAAAAATCCTTGAAATATTTTTTCATTTATAGTATAATATAGAAAAGAAAATTTTGGTAATTTGAAAAGGAGCAGAAATGGAACTTCTCAAACAAAACGAAATTCAGGCAAACCGAGTTGCGGCAAACGTTATGCGCGTAACGGCAATCGTATTCACGGTTGTGTTAATTCTCGATATGGTGGATATTTTCAAGGTCGAAAAGACGCTTATGATTATCACCTACATCGTCGGCACGTTAATTCTCTTCCTCCCGACGCTTCTCGTGAACGTGCTCAAGCTCAACCACCCCTCGCTGAAATACATAATCGTGTCCTGCGCGGCGGTTTTCGTCACGCTGATAGCGGTAACGCTCACCTTCCACGTTGTCGCGATGTACGTTTTTGCGATTGCGATTGCGGCGCTTTATTTCTCGAAAAAGCTCACGATTTTCGCCGCTATAATCTCAATCCTCGGCACTGCCGCAGGACAGATAATCGCGTTTTTCGCGCAGACAACCGTTGACCACAACCTCACCACGCTCTACAAGGCGCTTGTTTACGGTATCGCGCCGAGAGCGCTTGAGCTTGTCGCTCTGGCAGCGCTTTTTGCAATGCTCAGCCGCCGCACGGCTTCGATGGTCGGAAGCCTTATGAGCGCGGAACAGCAAAATATTATGCGCGAGAAATCGCTTGAGGTATCGCAGAAGCTGCTTGAAACGGTAACAGAGCTTGACGGCATTTCCACAGCCTCCGCTGAGTCCAACCGCAGCATTGCCGACGAGTCCTCCGAGGTTATGCGCGGAAGCGACCTCAATTCCACGAAGTTGTCCGAGGTTGAGGAGAATATGCGGACAATTTCGCAGAACCTTGCAAGATTGTCAGAAATGAGCGGTGAAATCGCTTCGCTTGCTGCCGACAGCGAGAAAATCACCACGGAAAACGACAGGCTTATTTCCAACGCGTACAGCTCGATGAACGAGGTCTGCAAAAGCACCGACGAGAGCCGCGAGATTATCCGCAGCCTTTCCGAGCAGTCAAATCAGATTGTCGGCATCGCAAAGGTTATCACGGACATCTCTTTGCAGACGAACATTCTCGCCATCAACGCGTCCATTGAAGCGTCGCGCGCGGGTGAACGCGGAAAGGGCTTCTCGGTTGTCGCGGGTGAAATCCGCACGCTTTCGGAGAGAACAAAGACCGCTGCTACCGAAATCGGCGAGATTATCTCAAGCATAACGGGCGATATCGAGAAAACCGTGGTTTCAATGCAGAAGAACTCCGAGCTTACGCTTGAGAGTATGAACTTTATGGAGAAAATCAAGGCGTCTGCGGACCTCGTAAGCTCTTCGAGTAGCGGAATTTCCTCGCATATTTCCGAGATTAACACGATAATCAGCTCCGCTGCGGAAAACGGCGAAAACGTTTCGGGCAGCCTCACAGAGGTCAGCGGCACAATCCGCGAAAACTCCGAGGCAATTCACCACGTTGCTGCGGCAATCGAGGAAAACTCTGCGGGCGTGGAGATGCTCGGCTCGATGGTCAAGGAAATTTCGCAGATGGCAACCGAGCTGGAAACGCTCACCAAGTAAAAAATACCGACAAAAATCCCCGTATCTGCGAGGATACGGGGTATTTTTTGTCCAAAAGTGATTTAGCAGCTCTCGTTATTGCTGTTAATTTGAGCTTCCTCGGTCTGCGCCCTGTGCTCGGCGATTTCCGCTTCAACTTCACGCTGAGCGCGCTGTTCCTCCAGCTTTTCAAAAATTTTGATGATGAACGAGCCGTGAACGTAGCACAAAACCGACGGCGCAAGCAGCACGCCTATTATCATCGTCGTGTAATTCCACAACGCAAAGAACATAATCGCCGCCGTAATAAGCAGCAGGATAAACGTTCTCCCGATAAAGCGCAAGCCGATGAACAAGCCGTTTTTCACCGTCTGGAAAGGCGTGTTCTCGTACCGCGCCGCGCACGCAAAAACGTATGTCAGCGTGATGACGTAAACCGCCGCCGCAATCAGTATCCCAATCGCGAAAAAGTCCGCCGCGCCCTCAACGCTCGGCATTCCCCAAAAGTACAGATAGATGAAATACGCGATTACCAAGCCGATGGGCAGCAAAATCAGCCAAGAAAGCGTCGCCTGCTTAAAGTTGCTCTTGAAATAGGAAAAGAACTGGCGGCAGATATGTCCGTCTTCATCTTTGAGCATTTTAAAGCACACCGAATACAGCGCCGCCGTACTCGCTCCGATAGTAACAATCGGTATGCTGAACACAAGCCAGCACAATGACAGCAAAACCATATTTGTGAATTTTGTTATCGCTTCGTAAACAACGCCGTCGGGTTTAAAAATGCCCATAATCTTGTCCTTTCGCTATTGAAACTGCACAAATAGGAGAACCCAAATCGGCTCTCCTATCTGTAAAATTAAGTCATCGCTTTGGTGAAGTTCCCCGGCTTTCCATCGCAGAAGCATTGTCCTGCGATGAACAGCCTTTAGAGGAATTTATGAAAACAACCAATGATTATGATTTCATATTCTTGAGTGCCTCGTCCTCGGCAGCCTTTCTGCGAACTGCTTCGTTCTTCTGGTACTCAACGCACTGGTCATAGCCGTAAGCCTTCGC
>SFLN01000079.1 GCA_004554555.1 [Eubacterium] saphenum
ACGTCAGCCTTGAGGCTGTCCTGAGCAATGATTTTAAGTGCGTCCATTTTTTTCCTCCTGAAATTTTCGGATATTCTTGAAATCGGCTTTTCCGAACCGTTCGGCAAGAGGTCAATTCCCCTTTTTCAGCGGACTATCCGTTTTAATGTCACGCGAGCTTTTGCTCCGCGGCATCAACACACATCGGCTAACATCTCCATTCCGGGCTTTTCACAATATGTGGTTTATCCCGAAACGTCAACACCCAAATGTGGGCATAGTTATGCCGACGGATACTAAATGCCTTATTATTATAACACTATTGACTAAAAAAATCAAGTGCTTTTTATTAAAAATTACAATTTTTTTGCGCTTTTTTCATTTGGTAAGTCTTTCATTTACTTAAAAATTCAGATTTTTTAGGTAAATTTCATCGTATTCCGAAAGTAAATCCACCGTGATATCTCTCGCGTTTTTGGAAATTTTTTCCGCACGCTCACGGATTTCCGCGCTTTTCAGGCAGTTCTCCACGCCGCGAAGCACCGAGTTTCTCGCAAAAGCTGCCCGCGAAAAACGCTCCGGAACGGCTCCCAGACTCAGCAGCGCTTTCAAGCCGTCGGGTGAAGAAAACGGTTCACCCGAGAGAAAAATCCCGTTTTCGCTGCCGAAAAGTGAAAGAGCCGCGGCGGTTCTCGCTTTATCGGACTGAATTGCCCGAACATCAGCCTGCGATATGTAAAAATCCTCGCCGATGAAAAACAGGTCGCGGTCGTACATTATCCCGTCCGCGTCGATAATCCCCTCTCTGCGCATTAAATCAACAGCCATCGCCGCTCCGCACGGGCAAATCCCGATGCAGTCCGCGTCGTTTATCACCTCGTAAACCAGCGTTTTTTCATCGCGCCGTACCGTTTCAACCGCGCCGTCCTCGGCAGGCATTCCGCTTTCAAGCCCGCTCCCGTCAAACGCTCCCGCAAGCGGAAAAGCCGCGCACAAAAGCTCTTTCCCGTTGTTTTCGGCAACACAAAGCGTTTTCCCGAAATCAGCCGCCGTGAATTTTTCATCGGGTATCGTCGTAAGCGATGCCGTAAAACGCCCGCTTATTCCCATGGAAATAAACGGCGGGAAGTAAATCTCGGTATCGGGTGAAAGGTACAAATCCCCCGCCGAAAGCTCTCCCGCGAGGTACTCCGCGACGTGAACATCGGCGGCAATACCCACGGATTTTACCGCGGACGCAGGTACTCCGTGCTCGCGACAAGCCGTGACCATAAGCCGCGCCAGCAGCTCCCCCGAAGATTTCGCGCCGATTTCCGTGCCGAAAACCGTGGATTTCGCGAAAACCCTGTTCATCGCCAAATCGTAAAACTCAATTGTCAAACCGCTCTGCGTGATATCGCACGCCGCAGCAAGCTCCGCGCTGCGCTCGGTTCTGAATTTCCTATGCCGGGACGTTATCTTTTCAAGCACTTTCCCGCCTCCGTTCTCAAATCATACAGTAAAATTTTAACATAATATTTTTCATTTGTCAATACAATAATCCTATTGAAAAAAAATTGCGTTTGTGTTATAATATTAATGTATTGATTTTTTGTCAATAAATCGGATTTAGTAAGAAGGTCTGTTTTATGAAGCTGAATATTGTCCTAGCCGAGCCGCAAATTCCCCAGAACACGGGAAATATCGCGCGAACCTGCGCTGTTACGGGCGCGGCGCTCCATATCATAAAGCCGATGGGCTTTACGCCGACGGACAAACAGCTAAAGCGCGCGGGGCTGGATTACTGGCATTTTCTGGATATCTCGTATTACGACGGCTTTGACGACTTTTTCGCCAAGACAAGTGGTAACTACTACTTCTTCACAACAAAGGCGCAAAATCGTTACACCGACGTGAGCTATCCCGATAACTGCTACATAGTTTTCGGGCGCGAGGACGCGGGACTTCCCGAGGAGCTTTTGTTCAAAAACAAAAATTCCTGCGTGAGAATACCGATGATGCCCACGCTCCGAAGCCTGAATCTCTCCAACAGCGTCGCTATTGCCGCTTATGAAATCCTCCGTCAATGGGATTTCCCCGAGCTGCAAAACAACGGCTCTCTTACAAAATTCGACTGGTCCGACGCGGACTGAACATTCACAAACTTATTTTGAAAGGAAATTTTTATGAACGAAAAGGTTAGAATTATCACAGACAGCGGCTGCGATATCTCACGCGAGCTTGAAAAGGAATGGGAAAAATATCTCGTTGTTATGTCGTTTATGGTCAATATCAACGGCAAGGATTATCTCGACCGCATCGATATTCAAGAGGACGAGTTCTATCAAATCCTCAAGGACAACGAGGAAATCCCCAAACACTCACAGATTACACAAATTCAGTTCGAGGAAAAGTACCGCGAGCTGTACAACGAGGGCGTGCGCGAAATTATCGTTGACGTTATAAACGCGGCGGGTTCACAGACCTACGCGCAGTCCGTTCTCGCAGCCGAAGCTGTTAAAGAGGACTTGCCCGACCTCAAAATCTACAACATCGACTCCCGCAACTACACCGTGGCTTACGGCTACCCGATAATCGAGGCTTGCAAAAAGCTCGCCGACGGGCAGTCTGTGGAAAGCATTGTCGCTTACCTTCAAGACTGGGCTATCCACTCCGAGTCGTTTATCGTAGGCTTCGGGCTTCGCCACATGAAAAAATCCGGCAGAATTTCCGCTGCCGCTTCCTTCCTCGGCGAGCTTATGGGGCTGAAGCCGCTCATCGTTCTCCACGACAAAGTTACCGAGGTGCTGAAGAAGGCGCGCGGTGAAAAGGCGGTTATCGACGCGGCAGTTGAAACCATCTCCGCGAGAATGATTCCGCAGACGCCCTACTGCATCTGCACCACAACCCGCCCCGAGCTTGAAAAAGAATTTATCGACAAAATGACCAAGAAAGTCGGCTATCCGCCCGCAATGATTGCAAAAATCGGCGTTGTCGTTTCCTGCAACGCAGGTCCCGATTTCGTTGCCGCAATCATCAAAGGTCCGGAGCACAACGACTGATTTTCGACAACTCCGTGAGGTTTTCCCGCGGATATAAAGGAGCTTGCCTTGGACGCTATCGAATATATAAAGGATATTGCCAAGAATTTCGTCAACATCGTTCAATCGATAAACATCTTCGATATTCTGGATATCCTTATCCTCACTTTCCTTGTTTACTACCTCATCAAGCTGCTGCGCGAAACCCGCGCAATGCAGCTTTTGAAGGGTATCTTTTTCATTATCATTATCTTCATTCTGGTGCAGATTTTCAAGCTGAGAGCTATGAGCTTCCTCTTGGACAACTTCCTGCAGGTTGGACTTATCGCCATTATGATTGTCTTTCAGCCTGAGCTTCGACGTATTCTCGAAAAGGTCGGCGGAACGAAGGTTGCCACTTTTGCTCAGTCTGTCGAGAAAAACGCGGGAAATACATCGGTGCGCGAGAAAGCAATTCTCGGTATCGCGGACGCCTGCGCGCGGCTCCACGACAGCAAAACCGGCGCGCTTATCGTTATTGAGCGAGAAACAAAGCTCGGCGATATCATCGAAAAGGAAACCACAAGTATCATAAACGCCGAGTGCGAGCCGGAGCTTTTCTGCAATATCTTCTACAACAAAGCTCCCCTGCACGACGGCGCGGTTATTATACGCGACAACCGTATTTACGCGGCAGGCTGCTTTTTGCCCAACACACAAAAGGACCAGTACCTCACAACCGAGCTTGGTTCACGTCACAGAGCCGCTGTCGGAATGAGTGAAAACTCCGATGCGCTTGTTATCGTTGTGTCCGAGGAAACGGGAACGATTTCCGTTGCTCTTGACGGGCAGCTCTCCCGTGACCAGACGCGTGACGGTCTTATTACAATTCTCAGAAAATATATGCCCGGAACCTCCTCCGAGAAAAAGAAAAAGCCGCGCAAATCCAAGCAGCAAGGAGGAAATAAGCAATGAAAAACGTTATCCTGAATTTCCTCAACGACCTCAAACGCAACTACAAAACCCTAATCCTTGCGTTTTTGCTTTCGTTTACGCTTTGGATTGTCGTTTCAATTCAAGTTTTCCCGACCATCGAAAAAGAGGTGAACAACGTTTCCGTCGAGGCGCACCTCACCGATTATATGATAAGGAACAATTTGCAGATTGTAAACGACATCAATCAAAACGTCAACATCAAAATTCAAGGCAAGCGCTACGATATCAGCCGTCTTGACTCGCAGGATTTTTACGCCTCCGTTGACCTTTCGGACGTGACTTCTGCCGGTAAATACAACGTAACCTTAGAGGTTTTCGCCAAGACAAACGAGGATTACACGCTTCTCGAGGTTGAACCGAAAACGCTCTCCCTCGAAATCGACAAGATTATCACCAAGGAGTTCCCGATAACCGGTACAGCTCCCGATATAAGTCTGCCCGAGGGCTTCTACGCGGACGATGTGACAACTTCTCCGGAAACTATCTCGGTAACCGGCTCGGCTTCTATGCTCGAGAAAATCGAGAGAATTGAGGCGAAATCCACCTTCCACGGCGAAATTATGGAGTCAACGCAGACCAACAGCGAAATCATTATCTACGGCAGCAACGGCACGAAAATTGTTTCGGATAAGCTGAAGCTCTCAACCGAGCTTGTTACCGTAAATATCCCGATTTTCAAGCAGAAAGAGCTCCCGCTGAAGATTACGATAAACTACCCCGCAAACTTTGACGCTGACTCGCTGAAATACGAGATACGTCCCGAGATGATAACGGTTGCCGCTCCCAACAACACCATCGACAACCAGAGCCAGCTCGATATCGGAACAATCAACCTCTCGGATATCACCCCGAACTCCAACACTTATCTGCCTATCGTTCTCCCCGAGGGCTACAAGAACCTTTCGGGCAACAACAGCGCAACGATAACCTGGAAAACCGAGAATTACGGCTTGCTCGACTACACCGTGACCTCGGACGATATCGAAATCAAGGGTGTTCCCGACAACTACACGGTTTCGCTTACAACAACCGCGCTCACCGTTACAATAACAGGTCCTTCCGACCTTATCACGGGCTTTGCCAAGGGCGATATCACAGCGACCGTTAACCTTATGGGCGTAACGCTTCGTCCGGGAACGCAGGACGTTACCGCAGCCGTTTCGATTAAAGGCACGGGGCAAAAGTGCTGGGTAACGGGAGATTATAAGGTGACAATTTACGCCGTGCAAAAGGACGAGGGCTCATAATGGCAATTATCGTTTCACAAATTAAAACCGAAATAAGCTCCGCAAACGCCGAGAACGCAATCTCAAAAGCGCTCTCGGCGCTCGGGCTTTATAAGAACGAGGTTAAAACAGCAAAGCTCCACAAAACCTCGGTTGACGCGCGGCACGGCGTTTGTTTCGTGAACTCGGTTTATATCGAGCTGCTGAAGCCCGAAAAAGAAGCGCGCCTTGCCGAGAAATTCCCGAACGTCCGCGTTTTCACCAATGAAAAGCTCAGCGTTAATTTCGGTGATGAAGAGCAAAACGGTGAAATCTGTATCGCGGGCTTCGGACCTGCGGGAATGTTCTGCGCACTCACGCTGTGCGAGTTTGGCTACAAGCCGATTGTGTTCGAGCGCGGCGCGGCAATGTCCGAGAGAATAAACGCAGTCGAAAATTACTGGAACGGCGGCGTTCTCGACGAAAAAACCAACGTACAGTTCGGCGAAGGCGGCGCGGGAACGTTCTCGGACGGAAAGCTCACCACGCGAATTAACGACCCGCTTTGCGCGAGAGTTCTCGAAAAATTCGTGCAGTTCGGCGCTCCCGAGGAGATTTTGACCAAAGCAAAGCCTCATATCGGCACGGATAATCTGCGAAATATTGTCGTGAATTTGCGCAAAAAAATTATCGAGCTTGGCGGCGAGGTTCGGTTTCTGTCGCCGATTGAAGACGTTGAGATAAACTGCGGAAAACTGCGCTCGGTGAGCGTGAACGGCGAGAAAATCCTGTGCAGCGCGCTGGTTCTCGCTGTCGGGCACTCGGCGCACGATACCTTTGAAATTCTGCTGAAAAACGGCGTTGATTTGCAGCCGAAAGCGTTTTCTGTCGGTGCAAGAATTGAGCATCTCCAAGCGGATATCAATGCGGCGCTTTACGGGAAATTCGCGGGACACCCTGCCCTGCCGCCCGCCGAATACGCGCTTTCCTACCGCGAGAACGACCGCGGCGTGTACACGTTTTGTATGTGCCCGGGCGGGTTTGTTGTCGGCTCGGCAAGCAGTTCGGGGACGATTGTCACAAACGGTATGAGCAACTTTTCGCGCTCCGGCAAAAACGCCAACAGCGCGGTTCTTGTGTCGGTTTCGCCCGATGATTTCGGGAGCTCGCCGCTCGCGGGAGTTGACTTCATCAAAAATCTTGAGCAAAAAGCGTTCGCGCTCGGAAAAAGCTCAAACCGCGCTCCGGCTATGCTTACAAGGGAATTTTTGAACGGCGGTTCGGCTTTTTCGCTGGGTAAGGTCACGCCGACCTATCTCCCGGGAGTTGAGGCGGCAAATCTGCGCGAGCTGTTTCCCGAGCACATCGCGGATTTTCTTGCGGACGGAATACGCGTGTTCGAGAGAAAAATCCGCGGTTTTTCCGACAGCGACAGCGTTCTCACGGCAATCGAGTCGCGTACCTCTTCCCCAGTCAGAATTCCGCGCGGTGAAAACGGCTGCGCGCTGTCAGTCGACGGGCTTTATCCCTGCGGCGAGGGCGCGGGCTATGCTGGCGGGATAATGTCGGCGGCTGTTGACGGGATAAAGGCTGCCGTGAAGATTATGGAAAGATTTAAAGCATAAAAAACAGACCAAAGCGTTAAACTTTGGTCTGAATTTTTTAGTCCTCGGTTTGTTCCTCGTACTCTTGGTAAATCTCGGAGATGTTTGTCGGGTCAAGCCAGTCGCCCGTCAGTCGGCACACCAAGCGCGCGTCAATGTACGCCTGCGGGAGCGTGAGGATTGTCTGTCCCTGATAGCTTCCCGAGTTGGTCAGCTCCACAACCAGCGCCACATCGGGCTTCAGCTCGTCAATCAGCGCCAGCGGCAGCATCAGCGACATCGTATCACGCTTCGGGAAATACGACGGAACCGCCGTCTTGTAATTCCAGCGAACACGCTTTCTTGCAAGCTCAATCGCGTCCTTCAAGCGGTTTTGGATACGCAGAAACAGTCGGCTGTTCTCGACAATAATCTGCTTGAGTTTTTCGTAAAGCTCGTCGCGAACCACTCTGTCGGTGCCTTTGGAACGTATCCGGTCAACCAAATCCCGCGCTTCCACGTTGTCGAAAAACTGGTCGTACAGGAACTGTAACGGCAGGCGCTTGATGTTGTCGATTATGATATGCTCGAAATCCGTGTGGAGCTGCTTCTGGTGGTCGAAGAACAAGTCCTCGTTGCGCGAAAAATACGTCGGCGGCGCAGGCAGCGGGTTGAAATAGTTCACAAGCTGCTTTCCAAGACCGCCCGAAGCCGCCGTGCAAAAGCCCGCGAATTTCCACTCGGTATCGCAGCCCGGGTCGTTCGGGTTAAAGCACGCGTAGATGTCGTCGTAGTGGTTGTCGGCAAGTCCCGTGTTGAACGCGGCGAACTGCCTGTCGCCCGAAATGCACACCTTTTTCTCGCGCATAAGTCGGCTGAACGTGTACTTGATGTACTGAATCAAAATCCTGTAATGCCCGCTCGCAGAGCCGCGGAAATCCCACTCCTCGTCAACCGCCTTTGAAGCAAGCTCCGAGAGGAAATTCGACCAGCTCCCCAAAAACGCAAAATTCTCGAGCTGCTTTCCGGGGTTGATAAAGCGTGGATTTTTCTCGCGGACGCCCGTGTCCACAAAGTACAAAAACCACTCCTTGCCCTCGTAGGTGCTCGGCTTCAGCGTCAGCTCAACGTGCGTTCCGTCCTTTTTCTGATAGCGCACGGGGAAAATCAGCTTGTTTTCAAAAGCACGAATGCTGTTGGTTTCACGGGCGAGGTTGAAGTCGGTGTTCAGGTCGCTCACCATCTCGAAGTAATCCGTCTTTACGCCGCTTTCTTCGAGAAACTTCTCCAGAATTGCCATCGGCTTTGTCGGCAAATTGCAGAAATCCGAAAGCCTTCCCGCAGGAACAGCCGTTTTGCTCGGAACAAAGTCGTTTCTGCGATAACTCTCGGTCAACGACGGTTCGCTTCTGTAAGCAGAGCGGCGAGTTTCCTCGAAACGGGTTTCTTCGAAATCGGTTTTCCTGTCCATATTCTTGATGGTTATCATAACCTGCGGCACGCCGCCGAGAACAATATCGTCCATCACCAAAAACGGCATTTGCGCGAGATAATCCTTCATCTTGTAAAAGCCGTATTTCATTCGGTCAACGCCGTGGTCGGTGAGGAATTTGCTTATCGTTGCCATATGAATGGGAACTTCGGTCTGGAAATTATCGGCAAGCATTCGATAAACCTTGTTCTTGTCCTCCTGCGAAATCTCGGGCTGATAAACTTTTCTCTCGTATGCACCCTGACGATAAATCTGCGTTTTCTCGAACGCAAAATACAAGCTTTTTCCGTAGGAGCTGAGATTTTTGGTGACAATTCCGTTTACAAGCAGCCCGTCCGTGCAGTAATCAATAGGGAAAGTGTACCGCTCGGCGAAAAAGTCGAGCTTATTGTTTTGCTTTGCCTCGTCAAATTTCCTGTAAACCTCTTGCTTCATTTGCTGAACGCTAAGCCCGTTCCCGAGCACCTTTGTGAGCGCGAACAGCGACTGCTGCGTCATTTCGATAATGTCGTCGTTCAAGATAATGTTTCGTGAACCGAAAAAGCTGTCGGCGGGGTGACGCGCATTGTCGGACAAATCCCGCTCACCCGCCTGCCACTCTTTAATTTGAATAAAATCATTGTTGTTGTCGTCTTGAAAAGCAAATATCTCGGGGCAATCCTCCGCAAGCTCCCTGAAAGAGCCGTACCCCATCTGCTCGGGCGAACAGCCGTTTGTGACAAGCCACTCGCAAACTCTTGATACCTTGTATAAGCCCGGGTCTGTGAACTGTCGTTTTATATATTCATATAGCGATGTTTTTTCCCCGTTTGTCAAAATTTTCTCCTTTCAATTATTGAGAAGATGAAGAAGTTTCCTCGCTTTCTTCCTCTTCCAAATCGGGTAAATCCTCAAGATAACTATAATCTTCAATATAAATATGATTTACCATTTCCGTAAGTCTTGTATCGGAATAATCCTGAACATATTTTCCGATAACGTCAAGTGAATAGGTATT
>SFLN01000004.1 GCA_004554555.1 [Eubacterium] saphenum
TGATATATCTTGACTGCAAACTTATCATTTATCTATAATTTAACTAAAACTCCCGACAAGACGCGTTCTTATCGGGATTTATTTTTGCCCTGAATAAACCCCGCCGGCGCGTCCATAATAAAATTACCTAATATTGTAAAGAGGTGTTAATTATGGATAATCACAACGCGCCCGCTTTTTCCGCTGAGGTCGGGGAAGCGCTGGCGAACGCGGTGACAATCGCGGGGCAGATGGGACACAAGTATATCGGCAGCGAGCATTTGCTCTGCGCACTTGCCAAAAATACGGGGAGCGCGGCGGGGATTGCCTTGGCGCGGGAGGGTGTGTTTTTCCGCGACCTTGTTATTATGCTCAAGGACAGAGCCGGTGCGGGAACACCTTGCGCGCTGTCCGAGAAGGATTTTTCACCGCGTTTGAAGAAGCTTATCGTGAACGCGCGCAGTATCGCCCAAACGCGCGGTGAGAACACGGTCGGTACGGAGCACATAATGCTGGCGCTGCTCGCAGACAGGGCTAGCACGGCTTATGCGATGCTCCCCGCGGACTCGATTTCGCGGATTTACGCGGGAATTTGCGCGAAAAAATACGAGCCGCCGCGTTTCTCCGAAACACCCGCAAAGCCCGAAGCCAAGCCGAAGCGCGCTGTTCAGAAGAACGAGCCCGCGCAGCTTGCAAAATACGCTGTCGAGTTAACGGGACTTGCTCGAGAGGGGCGGCTGGACCCGGTAATCGGGCGGGACGCGGAAATTGAGCGAATGGTGCAAATCCTCCTGCGCCGCAGCAAGAACAACCCTTGCTTAATCGGCGACGCGGGTGTTGGAAAAACAGCGGTTGTCGAGGGCTTCGCGCAGCGTGTTGCCTCGGAAAACGTGCCGCCCGAATTGTGCGGAAAGCGCGTTTATTCGGTTGATATGGCGGCAATTCTGAGCGGTGCGAAGTACCGCGGTGACTTTGAGGAACGCCTGAAAGGTGTACTCGATGAAGCGTCCGCAAATCCCGATATAATCCTCTTTATCGATGAAATTCACATGATTGTCGGAACGGGCGCGGCAGAGGGCGCGATTGACGCGGCAAGCGTGCTGAAGCCGATGCTGGCGCGCGGGAAAATCTGCTTAATCGGCGCGACCACGACTTCCGAGTACCGCCGCTTTATCGAAAAGGACAGCGCGCTCGAGCGGCGCTTTCAGCCGATTAACGTTGAACAGCCCGACGAAGCGCGGACAATCGGCATCTTAAACGGCTTAAGACCGCGCTTTGAGGAGTACCACAAGGCTTTCATCACGGACAAGGCGATAAAGGCTGCGGTGTCGCTCTCGGAGCGTTATATGAACGATAGGCGCTTGCCCGACAAGGCGATAGATTTGCTTGACGAAGCGGCTGCGGCGGCGCGTGCGGGGCGGCTTTCCGAGAAAAACGGGCTGCTCAAAACGGTGAAGGAGCGGTTTCGCGGGGAGCGGGTTATTGTCGATGAAGAGGACATCGCGAAGGCTGCGGCAATGATTACGGGGATACCCGTCCAGCGGCTCTCCGAGAACGAAAGTGAACGTCTGGAGCGGCTTGAGGACAGGCTTTGCGAGAGGGTTATCGGGCAGGAGAACGCGGTTTCGTTGGTTGCAAACGCGGTGCGGCGCGGGCGTGCGGGACTTCGCGACCCGAATCGTCCGATAGGCTCGTTTTTGTTTCTCGGTCAGACGGGCGTCGGAAAAACCGAGCTTTGCCGAGCGGCAGCGGAAGCGGTTTTCGGCGATGAGAAGCGGCTGATACGCTTTGATATGTCGGAGTTCACCGAGCGGCACTCGGTGTCCAAGCTAATCGGCTCTCCTCCGGGATATGTAGGCTGCGAGCATGAAGGCCGGCTTATCGCCGAGGTGCGTTCTATGCCGTATTCCGTGGTGCTTTTCGACGAGGTTGAAAAGGCGCACCCGGAGGTGCTGAATGTACTGCTCCAAATTCTCGAGGACGGAAAGCTCACCGGCTCGGACGGCAGAACCGCCGATTTCAAAAGCACGATTATCATAATGACGGGCAACATCGGCGCGGAGGAGCTGTCAAAGCGAAATGTTGGTTTCGGGAAGACCACGGGCGGCTCATCGGATGTGATGAAAGCGCTTAAAAAGACTTTTCGTCCGGAGCTGCTGAACAGGATAGACAACATTGTGGTTTTCGAGCGGCTTTCGGCTGAAAATATGGAGCGGATTTGCCGCAAAATGCTGAAGAATGTCGCCGACAGAGCGCTTTCGCGAGGGATTGAGCTTTCGTTCGATGAAAAGGCGGTTAAAAAGCTTTGCGAAAGCGCCTTCGACGAGGAAATGGGCGCGCGCCCGCTGCGGAGGAAAATAACATCGCAGATTGAGGATATGCTTGGCGGGCGGATTATCTCGGGCGAACTCCCCGACAACTCAAAAGCCGAGGTTTACCTCACTGACGAGGGATTCGGCGTGAGGATTTTGGCGGCAAGCCACCGTTAGAGTGCCGCGCGTTCAACGAGAGAAAGCGCGCCCGCTGCGGAGGAAAATCTCGGGCGAACTTCCCGACAACTCAAAAGCCGAGGTTTACCTCACGGACGAGGGTTTTGGCGTGAGAATTTTGGCGGCAAGCCACCGTTAACTTGCCGATTTCGCCTGTTCGAGCATATTTTCGGCAAAAATCGCGTAGCCGCGCGTGGGGTCGTTGACGAGAACGTGCGTGACAGCCCCCGCGAAGCGCCCGTCCTGGATAATCGGCGAGCCGCTCATTCCGCGCACGATTCCGCCGGTTTCTTCGAGCAGCTCGGGGTCGGTTATCCTGATAACCATGCCCTTTGAGCCTTCCAGCCCGAAAAGATTTATGCGTTCGATTTCGATATCATATTCGCGGGGTTCGCTGCCGTTAATCGTGGTGAGGACGGTGGCTTTTCCCGTGTGAACCTCCTGACGGAAAGCGGCTTCGTACTCATTCCCTTCAATCGGCTCGGAGAGTGTTCCGAAAACGCCCTGCGAGGTGTTAAGCGAAAGCTCGCCTACGGTTTCATCGGAGAAGATTTTCCCGCAAAGCTCGCCTGCGCTGCCTTCCTTTGCCTTAACAACATCGAAGATTTCGGCGCGGGTGATTTCACCGCTTTTGAGGGGAATTTCGCCGCCTGTCGAGGTATCGCTTACCGCGTGACCGAGCCCGCCGAACACGCCGTTTTGCTTGTCGTAAAAGGTGAGCGTGCCGATGCCTGCGGCGCTGTCGCGGACGTAAAGCCCGACGCGGAGCTTTCCGCCGTGGTTTTCGGGGGTGAGGGCAACGCTGATTTCACCGCCGCCGCGCTCGAGGATAATGCTTGTCCCGTCGGAGCTTTGCTGGACAGCCTCGGCAAATTCCGCGTTTGTGCAGACGCTTTTCCCGTTCACCTCGGTAATCACATCGCCTGTTTTGATACCGGCAGCGGCGGCGGGGGAATTTTCGGCTGCCGAGATAACCATAACGCCGTTTGAGCGCACTTTAATGCCGAACGGAGTGCCGCAAAGGGTGACTGTCGGACGAGCTGTGGCAACGGCAGAAGCGGGTTTTATAGGGATATTCCCGAGGTAATAGCAAAGCCCGCTGTCCGTTTGCCTGAGCGTGGCAACCGAGAAACCGCCGCCCTCAAACTGCCCTGCGGGAACGCTTATATTGCACGGAAGCGCGACGTAAAAACAGCACAAAGCTGCTGTCAGACACGCGGCGAGAGCGGTCGCGGCTGCCGATAAAAATTTTGCGAATTTTTTGTTCATAGATATGCTGCGCCTTTCTTTTGCTGAAATTTTTTGAAATCCGGAAACGTCCGGCTGAAAATATAATTCGCCGCAAATCCGCCGATATTAAAGGAAATAACAAGCGGATAAAACAGGTCGCCGAGGATTTTTCTCCGAAACCGCAAGTGAAAACGACAGGAAAAAAATTACTTGACTTTTTCGGAAAAAAGTTGTATAATAATATGTATGTATTTTTCTTTGTGTGAAAAATTCAGTCTGTCGATAAAACGCAGGGCTGAAACTTCTGAATTTGGAATAATGAGGAATTGTCCTCTTTAAAATATGAATTAAACCGATAAAAATATTTTGGTTAAAAAACCGCGGAAAATTAAAGTTCATTTTTCCCATTTTTCTTTCCGACAAATTGTATTTTCTTAGCGGCGGTTGGTTCGTATTACATATTTATTCAAGAAAAGGCGGCTTGCCGTCTTGGAGTGACTGCTTTTTCACAGATGTGAAAAGGGGAATTTTTGCGCTTTTTTTAAGAAAGGAATTTTATGGGATTATTGTCAAACAAGAAGGTTTTATCGGATAATGCAGGCAATTCGGAAAAGCAGAATAAACAGGAAAGACCGAGAAACACGGTGCCGGTGAAGCGACCTGTCCTCACCGACGACCGTTCCGCACGCAGACAAGCTTCGGTTGTGCCCGCAAAGCGCCAGCTTGCCGTGAGAGAGCCGGTTTTGGGAAGAACAAAGCAGACCGCGCCCGTCCAGAGAAAGCCCGTGCGTTCTGCACCTGTTAAGTTCACGGCACTCGGCGGGTTGAACGAAATCGGCAAGAATTTGTACGTTTACGAGTGCTGCAACGATATGTTTATCGTGGACTGCGGACTTGCGTTTCCCGATGAAGAAATGCTCGGCGTGGACTTGGTTGTGCCGGATTTCACCTACCTTGAGAAGAACAAGGACCGTTTTCGCGGTATTGTGATTACGCACGGTCACGAGGACCATATCGGTGCGCTGCCGTACTTGCTGAAGAAAATCAACGTTCCGATTTACGGCACGCGGCTGACTTTGGGGCTTGTCGAGGGCAAGCTCAAGGAGCACGGCTTGCTGTCGCAGACCTCGCTGAATGTTGTCGAGCCGCGCCACAACGTTCGTATGGGCTGTATGTCGGTTGAATTTATCAGGGTAAACCACTCGATACCCGACTCCTGCGCTCTTGCAATTCACACGCCTGCGGGTGTTATCGTACACACGGGCGACTTCAAGGTTGACTACACGCCGATTGAGGGCGGGATAATCGATTTGGCGCGCTTCGGTGAGCTTGGAAACAAGGGCGTGCTCGCGCTGATGAGCGAAAGCACTAACGTTGAGCGCCCCGGCTACACGAAAAGCGAGAGAAGCGTTGGAGAGAGCTTCCGCGGTCTGTTCAACAGAGCCGAGGGGAAGCGTATCATCATCGCGACTTTTTCCAGCAATATCCACAGAATTCAGCAGATTATCGACGAGGCTGTCCGCCGCGGCAGAAAGGTTGCGGTTTCGGGCAGAAGTATGACGAACGTTATCGCAAAGGCGGTCGAGCTGAATTATATCAAAGTGCCCGAGAACACGCTTATTGAGATTGACGAAATCAACCGCTACGAGCCGTCCGAGCTGGTTATCGTAACCACGGGCAGCCAGGGCGAGCCGCTTTCCGCGCTTTCAAGAATGTCGAGCGGCGACCACAAGCAGGTTTCGATAAACCCGAACGATTTTATCATAATTTCCGCAAACCCCATTCCCGGCAACGAAAAGCTGGTGACAAAGGTTGTAAACGAGCTGATGAAGCAGGGCGCGGAGGTTATTTACGAGAGTATGTACGAGGTGCACGTTTCGGGACACGCGTGTCAGGAAGAGCTGAAAATGATGATTTCGCTCACCAAGCCGAAGTTCTTCGTTCCCATTCACGGCGAGTACAAGCACCTCAAAAAGCACGCGATTTTAGCCGAGGGAATGGGCATTCCCGAGGAGAACATCTTTGTAAGCGGTCTGGGCGATGTTCTGGAAACGGACGGCGTTGATATGAAGATGTCGGGCACCGTTCCTGCGGGAATGATGCTGGTTGACGGATTTGGCGTGGGCGACGTGGGAAGCGTGGTTCTGCGCGACAGAAAGCACCTGTCCGAGGACGGCGTGATTGTTGTTGCGGCAACGATTGAGCGCGAAACGGGAAAGGTTGTTTCGGGACCGGAAATCGTATCGCGCGGCTTTGTGTACGTTCGCGAGAGCGAGGAGCTGCTTGACGAGGCGCGTGAGCTGATGAAGCAGGTTCTGGGCGACCTTGCGAACAGAAATGTGCGCGAGTGGGGCAATATCAAGGCGGCAATGCGCGACGAGTTATCCGAGTACATTTACCGTGAAACCAAGCGCAGCCCGATGATTTTGCCGATAATTATGGAGTTTTAAGCTGAGTTTGAAATCTATCTCCAACTGAAAGAGCGGTGAGAAAATGCGAAATTTCTACAAGAGCAACATTCTTCTGGGAGCGGTCTGCGCGCTGATAATAATGCTGATTACGGTGGACGTGTTTGTTTTCCGCAGCGAGCCGCTTATGTTCTGGATAACTCTGCCGATTTTGCTGGGAATTTCCGCACTTACACTGGGAAAGCTGCTTCAGATAAGGCAGAGCGAATACTGGTATTTCGACCAGCTCAGCAGCGAAATCAGAGGCACGGACAGTCTGTCGCTGATAGGTTTTCCGCTGCCGATTGCGGTTGTGGACAGCGGGAGAAGCATAATCTGGAGCAACGACAGCTTCAACGACGTGTTCTTCCTCCCGAACGAGGACCAGAGCTCGATTGACCCCGTAACCGATATGCCGCTGGAGCTTTTCGGCTCGGACGGGCGCGAGATACGTTACGGCGACAGGTGGTTTCGCGTGTATTCCGTGCCGCACGAATTTGCGGTTGACGAGAAAATCCGCAAGCGGCTGATGTTCGCGAAGGACAGCGGAATTGTGCTCAAGGACACGATAACAATGCTGATTTTCCGCGAGATAACCGACTTCAAAAAGCTCCATAACGACTACGAAATGGGCAAGCCCGTGGTTATGATAGTTATGGTTGATAACTATGAGGAGCTGCTCTCGGGCGCAAAGGAATCCGAGCGCGCTTATGTCACGATACAGGTTGACAGGCTGATTGAGGAGTATTTCGCCGAGAAAAAGGCGGTTTTGAAGAAAATCACGGGCGACAAATTCCTCATCGTTTTGGAAAGACGTTACCTTAACGAGATGATTGACGAGAAAATGTCGCTTATCAACAAGGCGCACGAGATTATTGTACGCGACAGGGCGGCGGTTACGCTGTCAATCGGAGTCGGCGATACCGCGTCCACGCTTGCCGAGGGAGAACGCTTTGCTTCGGAGATGCTCGACAAGGCGCTCGAGCGCGGCGGCGACCAGGCGCTTGTAAAGACGTCGAACGGCTTCACGGCATTCGGCGCGATTTCACCCGGAAAAGAGAGAACAGGTAAGGTTAAAATCCGACTTGCCGCGGAGAACATCAAGAATTTAATCAGCACCGCCGATACCGTGTACATAATGGGACACGCGTTTGGCGATTTCGACAGCGTCGGTTCGGCAATCGGTCTGACCTGCGCAATCAGACGAATGGGCATTCCCGCATACACGGTTGCGCGTTTTCACGACAGAACGAAAACCAACGCCGCGCAGCTTATCGATAGATTTTCGGAGTACGACACGCCGGTTGTTATCGAGCCGGCAGAGGCGGAGCAGTGGATTACGTCAAAATCCGTGCTGATAATTGTGGACACGCACATTCTGAAAAAGCTCGAGGACAAGGACCTTTACGAGCTTTCGCCGAAGAGCAGGGTTGTAATTATCGACCACCACAGACTGAGCGCGGGCGCGATAACCGAAGCTGCCGTGAAATGTCACGAGAGCAACGCTTCGTCATCGGCGGAGCTTGTGACTGAGCTTATCCAGTATTTCAGCAGCAACACGCTCCTCACGCCGCTTGAAGCCGAGGCGCTTCTCGCGGGAATTACGCTTGACACAAAGGATTTTGTAATGCGCTCGGGCGTTTCGACATTTGAAGCGGCGGCGTACCTCAAGAAAATCGGCGCGGATACAATCGCGGTGAAGAAGCTGTTTGACACGTCGATTGAGAGCAAGCTGAAAAAGGCTGAAATCATCTCCTCCGCAACGATTTACCGCGCGCGCTGCGCAATTGCGATTGTGGAGAACGATTATCCGGGAATACGGGTGCTTTGTTCGCAGGCGGCGGACGAAATGCTCTATATCAGAAACGTGGACGCTTCGTTCACGGTTTATCCCATCGAAAACGGCTGGAGCATCAGCGCGCGCTCGCTGGGTAAGATTAACGTACAGGTTATAATGGAAAGTATGGGAAATAAGGTGGACGACGGCGGCGGTCATCAGTCGATGGCGGGCGCGCAGCTCTACGGTATTTCTCTGGAAGAGGTTGTCGAGCGGCTTCACAGAGCGATTGACGAGCACCTTTCCGATAAGTAAACGATAAGGAGAGTTAAAAATGAAAGTAATTTTATTGCAGGACGTTCAGGGCACTGGAAAAAAAGGCGAGATTAAAGAGGTCAAGGAGGGCTACGCGCGCAATTTTCTGATAAAGAAGGGACTTGCTCAGGAGGCGAACGCGAAGAACCTCAACCTGCTTCAAGGTCAGAAGGACAGCGCTCAGCACAAGATTGACGTTGATACGGCGAACGCAAAGGCGATTGCCGAGGCGCTTGAGGGAAAGACGATTTCGGTTAAGGCGAAGGCGGGTCAGAACGGCAGACTTTTCGGCACGGTGACTTCAAAGGAGGTTTCCGCGGCAATCAAAAAGTCGCTCAACCTTGACGTTGACAAGAAAAAGATAAATATCCCGATGAAAATCGAGGGATTTGGTACATTTGCGGCAGACGCGCGCCTGTACGCGGGAGTAACGGCGAAGTTTACGGTATCTGTTGAGGACGAGGGATAATGGCTGATTACGACCTTTCGGGTGTAAATCTCCCGTACAATCCCGACGCGGAGCAGTCGGTTCTGGGCTGCGTGCTGCTTGACGGGGGAGTGCTGGGCGAAATTGTCGGAACTCTTCACCCCGAGCATTTTTACGCGCAGCTAAACCGCGACATTTTCGCCGTGATGACGCAGATGTATATGACAAGCGAGCGGATTGACGTGGTAACGGTGCTGGACGCTTGTATGCGGCAGGGTGTTTTTGAGTCGGCGGACGACGCGAAAAAGTATCTGGCGACGGTTATGGAAGCAGTTCCGAGCGTTTCTTCGATAGCGAAATACGCGGGAATTGTCACCGAGAAATACCTTCTGAGAAGCCTTATCATCGCGTCAAAGGAGATAATCGACGCGGCTTCGGCGGGCGCGGAGAACGCGAATGATATCGTGGATTACGCGGAACAGCGCATTTACGATATCCGAGCGGGCGTTGAAAACAAGAGCCTCACTCACATAAGCGGGATTGTTTTCGACCGCGTGAAAGCGCTCAACGAGCTTGTAAAGGTGACTGCGGCAAACGGCGGGCAGCCGGTGATGTCGGGCTTGCCGACAGGCTTTCTGGAGCTTGACCGCAGGATTTTCGGACTGAACCGTTCGGACTTGCTGGTACTTGCGGCGCGTCCCGGTATGGGAAAAACGTCGTTTGCGATGAACATTGCGGTGAACGTGGGCAAAAAGTACCGCGACAAGCCGATTTGCGTGTTCAGCCTGGAAATGTCGAAGGAGCAGATTGTCGCGAGAATGATAAACTCCGAGGCACTTTTGCCGTCCGAAGCGATGAAAACGGGAAAGGTTGCCGCGGACAAGTGGAAGCAGATTATGGAGAGCGCGGATATGCTCTCGCAGCTGCCGATATACATTGACGACACGCCGGGCTGCAACGTTTCGACGATAAAATCGAAGCTGCGCAGAATGAAGAATCTGGGCGTTGTGATAATCGACTACCTTCAGCTGATGACCTCCGTGAGCAATTTCCACGGAAACCGCGTTGCCGAGATTTCGGAAATCACGCGGCAATTGAAGGTAATGGCGAAAGAGCTGAACGTGCCGGTAATCGCGCTTTCGCAGCTTGCGCGCGGTCCCGAGCAGCGTCCCGACAAGCGACCGCTTTTGTCGGACTTGAGGGACTCGGGTTCAATCGAGCAGGACGCGGATATCGTAATGTTCCTGTACAGAAACGCGTACTACGACAAGACCGACCCGAACCAGAACGTCTGCGAGTGCATTGTGGCGAAAAACCGTCACGGCGAAACGGGCACGGCTTATCTCGGCTGGCAGGGCGAGTACACGCGCTTTACGAATGTCGAGGTTAAGTACGACAACAACGGAAACTGAAATGAGTGAATTTATCGGAAAAGTGCGCGCGGCGCTCTCGGAATTTTCTTCGGTGAGGAGCGCAAAAACGGTTGTGTGCGGGCTTTCGGGCGGCGCGGACAGCACGGCTTTGCTGCTTGCGCTGAAGGCGGTTTCAGGGAAATTTGGTTTTACGACAGCCGCTTGTCACCTCAACCACGGTCTTCGCGGCGAGGACAGCGACAGCGATGAGCGATTTTGCACCGAGCTTTGCGAAAAGCTTGGAATTCCGCTCTACAAAAGGCGCGAGAACGTCCGCGAGTACTCGGAAAAGCACGAAAGCCTTGAAGAAACCGCGCGGAAGGTGCGCTATGATTTTTTTGAGGAAGCGCTCGCGCATTTCGGTGAAAACGCGGTGCTTGCGACGGCTCACAACGCCAACGACAACGCGGAAACGGTGCTGCTGAACTTAATTCGCGGCACGGGACTTCGCGGACTTTGCGGGATACCGCGCGAAAGAGGACGGATAATCCGCCCGCTGCTTGACATCGAGCGCGGTGAAATCGAGGAATTTCTTGCGGAAAATCGGCAGAATTTTGTCACGGACAAGACGAATTTTTCTGTCGAATACACGCGAAACAAAATCCGCGCGAAGTTAATTCCCGAAATTCTGGAAATAAATCCGTCATTTTTGACCGCAATCGGCAGAATGACCAAAAGTCTGCGCGCCGACGAGCAATTTTTTGAGGAAACAACTGAAAAAGTTCTCGAGGAAAGTAAAAGCCCGCGTGGATATATCGCGGAGAAAATCGACGAGTGCGCCGAGCCGATAAAGACGCGCGCAGTGAAGAAAATCCTCGCAAACGGCGGTGTAGAGCCGTCCGCGCTTAGGATAAAGACGGCGGTTTCGCTGCTGAAAAAGCGCTCGGCGAGGTATAATCCGTGCAAAAATCGCTTTTTTACAATCCGCAAGGGTGTGTGCTTTGTGGAAGAAATTGAGCAGCATTTCGGCGGTTTTAACGAGAAAAAAGGCTGATTGTTGAAAACTATTGTCACGGGTTGTGTATTTTTCATTAAATATTCAGAAAATTTGTTTGCATTTTGAGAAAAAGTATGTTATAATATCTAAGTGTATGAAACATAGGAGGACATAGCAAATGTATGTTCCCGAGGAAATTGAAAGAATTCTTTTGTCGAAGGAAGAGCTGGCGGCGCGCGTGAAGGCGCTCGGCGATGAGCTTACGCGGGATTACGCGGGGAAAAATCCGCTGTTTATCTGCGTGCTGAAAGGCGCGAGCGTGTTTTTCTGCGACCTTATAAGGCAAATCGAGTGCCCGCTGGAAATCGGTTTTATCCGCGTTTCGAGCTACACGGGGACGGTTTCGGGCGAAATTTCGGTTGACGAAAACGGTTTGCCCGAGGTGAGCGGACGGGACGTTGTTCTTGTCGAGGACATCGTGGACACGGCGAAAACGCTCAGCGCTCTTAAAAAGCTGTTCGGCGAAAGAAACCCGAAGTCGCTTAAAGTGGCGTCGCTGCTTGATAAACCGTCGCGGCGCGTTGTAGAGGGCTTCAAAGCCGATTACACGGGCTTTGAAATCGAGGATTATTTCGTGGTTGGCTACGGGCTTGATTTTTCTCAGCAATACAGAAATTTGCCGTATATCGGCGTATACAAATCCGAATAAAGGAAAGGTGGTCTAAATGAAGAAAAACAAATTATCCGGCATTATCATCTACTTTTTGATAATAATTCTGCTTATCGTGGGAGTTGTTTCGGTGCTGAACCTTGCGGGAAGCGGCTCGCGCGGTACAACGAAGAGGTACTCCGAGGTTATCGCGGAGTTCGACAACCTCAACGTTTCGGCTTACGAGCTTGATTTGGGCAGCGGCTCGCTGAAGTATCAGCTCAAGAGCGACGGCGACGACACAAAGGTTTATTTGTACACCGTGCCGAACGTCAACATTTTCATAAACGACATTAACACGGGCTACACGAGCGCGGGCAAAATCGCGAATTACCGTCTGCGCTATAACGAGGCAAATCCCGACAAACCGCTTGTCGAGAACTATATTCCGATTTCGGACAATTCCTTCTGGCTGAATTTGCTGCCGTACCTGTTCCTGGTACTGGTGATGGTGATTTTCACCGTTGTGATTTTCCGTCAGTCGGCGGGCGGCGGCAAGATGAACTCGTTCTCCCGCGCAAATGTTCGTCAGATGACGGGCAAAAAGGTAACGTTTGAGGACGTTGCGGGCGCGGACGAGGAAAAGCAGGAGCTTGTCGAGATTGTCGATTACCTCAAAAACCCGAACAAATACCGTGAAATCGGCGCGAGAGTTCCGAAGGGCGTTCTGCTCGAGGGTCCTCCCGGAACCGGTAAAACGCTGCTTGCGAAGGCTGTTGCGGGTGAGGCGGACGCTCCGTTCTTCTCGATATCCGGCTCGGATTTTGTGGAAATGTACGTCGGCGTCGGTGCTTCGCGTGTCCGCGACCTGTTTGACCAGGCGAAAAAGCACACTCCGTCGATTATCTTCATCGATGAAATCGACGCTGTCGGACGTCAGCGCGGCGCAGGCTTGGGCGGCGGTCACGACGAGCGTGAACAGACGCTGAACCAGCTCCTCGTTGAGATGGACGGCTTCACCGAAAACGAAAATATCATCGTTATGGCGGCAACCAACCGCCGCGATATCCTCGACCCCGCGCTTCTCCGTCCGGGACGTTTCGACAGACAGGTTGTCGTAAGCTACCCCGACATCAAGGGACGTGAGGAAATCCTCAAGGTTCACACGCGTAATAAGAACATCGGTCCCGACGTAAACCTCAAGACAATCGCCGCGACCACAGCGGGCTTTACGGGCGCGGATTTGGAGAACCTGGTGAACGAAGCGGCACTGCTTGCGGCTCGTAAGAACAAGAAAGCGGTCACCAAGGAAGATATCGAGGAGGCGACAATCAAGGTTGTTGCAGGTCCCGAGAAGAAGTCGAAGGTTGTTTCCGAGGACGAGAAGAAGCTCACCGCTTATCACGAGGCGGGGCACGCGATTACAACTTATTTCTGCCCCTCGCAGGACAAGGTTCATCAGGTGTCGATTATTCCGCGCGGAATGGCTGGCGGCTTCACAATGCACCTTCCCGAAAAGGACAGAAGCTTCGTTTCCAAGACCTATATGGAAGAGGAAATTGTCGTTCTGCTGGGCGGACGCGCGGCTGAAAAGCTGATTCTTGACGATATTTCAACGGGCGCTTCAAACGATATCGAAAGAGCAACCGGCGTTGCAAGAGATATGGTAATGCGCTATGGCTTCTCCGAGAAGCTCGGCCCGATTCTCTACGGCAGCGCAAGCCACGAGGTTTTCCTCGGCAGAGATTATTCGCAGGGCAAGAATTACTCCGAGAATGTCGCTTCGGAGATTGACGCGGAAATCCGCGAGCTTATCGAAACGGGCTACGAAAAGGCGAAGGATATCCTCACAACTCACGGGGATATGCTCGAAAAGTGCGCGCAGTACCTGATGAAGCACGAAAAAATCGACGGTCCCGATTTCTACAAGCTGATGGCGGGTGAAATCAACATCGACGGCGACAAAATCGAGGTTTCTGAAACAAAGGAACCCGCGGTTGAACTGAACAAAGATACCGAAGAACCTGCGGTTGATTTGAACAAGGATACCGAGGAAAACTCCGATAATAACGAATAAAACCAATCCGCTCCGCGATACAGCGGGGCGGAATTTTGTAAGAAGAGGGAATTATGATAGAATACATAGACGAAGCGCCGAGCCTTGAGGAGTACAAGGAAATGCGCCGCGCGGTGAATTTTATGGTGCTGTCGGACAGGATTGCCAGCAACGCGCTCAACAACGCGTTTCACATCACCACAGTCCGCGACAACGGCAGAGCAATCGGAATGATACGCGTTCTGAGTGACGGGAGCTACGCGAATTTCATCACGGACGTGATGGTTATCCCGGAGTATCAGCACCGCGGTATCGGCAAGGAAATGATGCGCAGGACGATTGATTTTATGTACGGAACGCTGGAAAAAGGTGAAACAATCGTGCTTTATCTGATGTCCGCGAGCGGCAGAGAGCCGTTTTACAAGCAGTTCGGTTTCCGCGAACGTCCAAACGAGGTCTGGGGCGCGGGAATGAGCCAGTGGATTACCAAAAACTGATTAATAAGAAAAATCGGGCGTTTTGAAAAAAACGCTTGTTTTTTTGGTGAAAATATGGTATAATAAAATGTAAAATAGCGTATTAGCAAGTTAAAGGGGTGAGATTATGAGCGAGGACGGCGGTGTTTGCCGAAGTAGAAACAGCAGAGAATTTGCCGCGCTTGTAATCACGGCGGGTTCTTTGCGAAAATAAATCGGCTTTTCGCGCTGGCGGAAAGTACGCAAAGGAGTGCCGATATGGTAAAATATTACAGAAGTATTGAGGGCAGGGTTTGCGAGATTGAAAACCGCGAGGCGGGCTGTTGGATTTCGGTGATTAACCCGACAGAAACGGAAATCTCCGACCTCGAGGACGATATGCACATCGACCGCGATTACATCAGAGCCGCGCTCGATGAGGAAGAGCCGTCGCGAATTGAAAGCGATGACGGCGTGACGCTGATTGTCGTGGACTATCCGATTGCCGAGCAGGACAACGACCCCGACAAAACGCTGCTCTATTCCACAACGCCTATGTCGATTATTATCACCGATGAGAATGTCATCACGGTCAGCGCAAAGGAAAACGTTGTCATCGACGAGATTGCAAAGGGCGTTGTCAAGGGAATCCACACGAATTTGAGAACGCGCTTCGTTTTCACGATTTTGCTGAGAATTGCCGCGCGCTATTTGCAGTACCTCAAACAAATCGACAAAATCTCGAATTACGTTGAGGGAAAAATGTACCTCTCGATGAAAAACAAGGGCTTAATTCAGCTTCTCGGGCTGGAGAAATCGCTGGTATATTTCTCAACGTCGCTGAAAGCAAACGAGGGCGTACTCGAAAAGCTGATGCGCGGGCGTTATCTCAAGCTGTACGAGGAAGACCAGGACTTGCTCGATGACGTAATTATTGAGGTCAAGCAGGCGATTGAGATGACGGGAATTTACTCGAACATCTTGAACGGCACGATGGACACGTTTGCTTCGATAATCTCGAACAATCTCAATATCGTGATGAAGCGAATGACGACAATCACCATCATCATTGCCGTCCCGACAATCGTTTTCAGCTTCTACGGAATGAACCTGCACGAAAACGCAGGCGGTCTGCCGATGGCGAACGTGTGGTTCCCGATTGCGCTGAGCGCGGTTTTGTCGGTTTTGGTCGGCGTATTCATCAACTTTATTCAAAAATTCAAATAATCATTTCGCTGAAAGGAACTCCCGATGAAAACGAATGAAAAACGGTTGTTTTTTACGACAATAGTCGTCATTCTCGCGCTCCTCGCGGGGTTTACTGTGTACAATTTCATCTCGTTCTACGACAACGCTGTGCGAAATATTCAGTCGGTCGGTGAAAACGCTCTCGCTTACGAAACCGAGCAGCTTAACGGTTATCTGAACAAGGGAATGGACGTGCTGAAGGTAACGTCGATTTCGGTTGAGTATATGATGGCGGAGGGCAAAACCGCGAAGGATATCGAGAAGTTTCTGGTCGAGGAGTCGCAGCGCTATATGAGCGATATCGACAAGAATTTCACGGGCATTTACGGCTGGGTGCTCGGCGAGTACATTGACGGAATAGGCTGGAAGCCGCCGGCGGATTATGTGGCGAAGGAACGCGACTGGTACATTGCCGCGGAGAAGGCGCACGGTGACTCGGTTATCGTATCGCCGTATCTTGACGCGCAGACGCACACCGTGATGATTTCGGTGAGCCGAATGTTGTCGGACGGCGACTCGGTTATTTCGCTGGACATCGCGCTGAACGAAATCCAAGCCCTCACAAGTCAGATGGGACTTGACGATATGGGCTACGGGTTTATTGTGGTGCGGGACGGAATGGTTGTCGCTCACCACAACACCGATGAGCTTGGCAAGAATTACTACGAGGACGGCGAGATGGGCGGGCTGCTGAACGCAATTCCCGATGAACGCTCGGTTTTCGATTATGTGATTGGCGGGCAGGAGTGCAAGATTTTCACCAACACGGTTATGGACGATTTGCGGGTTGTGCTGGTTATCGAAAGCTCAAAGCTGTTCCGTGAAATCCGCGGTATTCTTATCAGAAACGGCGTTTTGTGCGTGATTGTTTTCGGGGTAATCGTAGTTTTCAGCTCGTTTATGATGAAGCGCCTGCGCGAAACCTCGCAAAACGAGCACAAGGTGCGCGAGCAGCTAAAACAGCAGAACTCCGATATCATCAAGACGATTGTCCGCATAATCGACGCGATGGACAGGTACACGAACGGACATTCGCAGAGAGTTGCAAACTACTCTCGTGAAATCGCGCGGCGGCTCGGCAAATCCGAGGAGGAGCAGAAGGACGTTTATTACGCGGGACTGCTGCACGATGTGGGAAAAATCCGCGTTCCCAAAGAGGTTATAAACAAGCCCGGCAAGCTGAACGACGAGGAATTCCGGCAGATTAAAATTCACACAATCACGGGATTTTACATACTCAAGGAAATCTACAAGGAGGGCGCAATCCTCCACGCGGCAAAATTCCACCACGAGCGTTTTGACGGGAAAGGCTATCCGATGGGACTTTCGGGGGAGAATATACCCGAGGTTGCGAGGATTGTCGGTGTTGCGGACGCGTATGACGCGATGGCGAGCGACAGAAGCTACCGAAAAGCGCTCCCGCAGCAAATAGTCCGTCACGAAATCGAGAGCGGAAAGGGAACGCAGTTTGACCCGAAATTTGCCGATGTAATGCTCAAGATGATTGACGAGGACAAGGGCTATACAATGCGGCAGGCGGAGACAAAGAGCAAGACAATTCTTGTCGCGGACGAACAGGTGTTCACAATCAGAATGGTTGTCGATATTCTGAGCGAGAGCACGGATTACAGCATTGTCGGCACGCAGACCGAGGACGAGATGCACAAGCTGCTCGGTGAGATGAACGTGGATTTGCTGGTGATTGACGCAACGATGTTCGATGATATCAAGTCGGCAATTTCCAAAATCAGACAAATCCGCGATTTGCCGATTGTGCTGCTTATTTCGGATAAGCACGCGCTGTCGCTGGTGGAGCTTGCGGACATCGGCGTAACCGACTTCGTGACAAAGCCGATTTCGTCATACGTTTTCCAAGAAGTAATTCACGGCATTTTGGATTGATGAAAAAGAACTGCGCCTTTTAAACGGGTGCAGTTTTTTGTCAAAAATTCACCCCGAGCAGAAAATGGGGGCAAAATGGACTATGTCAAAGCAAGAGAGCACGCGCGGATTTTGGATTTTTCGTGCACCGGCGACATCGTGTCGCCTGCGAAAAATCCAAAAACGCAGAGGAAAACCCGAAAGCACGGTCTAAAAGACCGTGCTTTCGGGTTTTTGGCGGAAGCGGTGGGATTCGAACCCACGGTACCGTGAGGTACAACTGATTTCGAGTCAGTCCCGTTATGACCACTTCGATACGCTTCCATATACTGTTGAAATTGCAACATAAATATTATACACGAAAAACGGCTGTTTGTCAAGGGGGTAAATTAAATTTCATCAAAAAACTCAAAAACATTTTGCAGGTATTGACAATAGCGGGAAAAAGAGTTATAATAAATATGTATATTTCGGGCAGCGTCGGCTGTTGAAAACTTTGAAAGAAGGGCTGATTTATGGAGCTTAACAAATTGAAGGGCTTGAGGAGAAATCTGGTAATTCTGGCGCTGGTGGAGCTTATCGGCGGACTTTTCCTCATCATTTACAACGACAGGGGACTGGAAATTCTCCTGCGAATTCTCGGAATAATCGCAGCGTCTTACGGTGTAATCACGCTGATTTTGTGGCTTTTCAAAAAGGAAAAGAAGGAAAACATCACAATGCTGATAACCGCGGTGCTTGGTGTTGCGGCGGGCGCTTGCTTTATTTTCCTGTGGCAAAATATGCAGGGCGTGTTCACGCTGATTGTCGGCATTTTCGCGGGCGTTTACGGCATTTTGAAAGTACCGAATATGTTCTCGATGAAAAAGGCGGGCTTTAAGAAATGGTACTTGCTGCTCATTCCGATACTTTTGATTGTCGGACTTGGAATTGTAATCGGTCTTAACGCGTTCAACAGCGCCTTTTCCTACAATCTTGCGGCAATTCTGCTCGGTGTTTCGTTTATTCTGGGCTGCGCTGCCGATATAATCGCGCTGGCGGGTGCAAGCGGAATTGAAGAGGGTGTGGCGATTGCAACCGAGGTTGACGCGGAAACTCCCGCAATTACCGAGGAAAAGGAAAAATAATCGAGGTATGCTTTGAGTTTTTTGGAAAAGCTAAAGGTTGTCGCTTTATACACGGGTTTCTGGCTGGTTTTCGCCGTAGTTTTTGCGGTGATGTTCGCGATGCTTGCCGTGTGTGTTGTGGGGATACCGTTCGGGCTGATGATGGCGGTGCTGGGGGTTGCGGTGCTGATGTTCAAGGCGGATTTCGTCTTAACGCAGCTTGCTCCCGAGCTTATGCTGTTCGGCGGGCTTGCGGGCGCGTTTTTCACGGCGTTTCTCGGTGCGCTTGCCGTCAAGCTCGGGTTTATCGTATCTCGGTTTTTCCTTAAAATAAAACGTCGCTGCGACGCTTTGAGGAACTGGTGATGGAAAAAATCGTGAACAGGCTGCTGATTATCACGGCAGCGGCAGCGGCGGTTTTCGGAGCGCTTGCTTTTGTTTTCAGAAACGCGGAGCACGACAACGCGGCTGAGGGCAACGAGAGCTTTTCCGTGTGCGATTATATCAAGATAAATCTTGTGAAGCTGAACGCTGAGATAATCCCGTACAGCGGCGATGAAATCCGCGTTTGCTACAAGAACAACCTTCCGCTGATAATCGAGCACGGCGACAACAGCATAACCGTGTCCGAGGACGAGAAATTTGTGATATCGCTGTTTCCCGGCTCGCAGAGCGAGTTCGGCGTGAGCGTTTATCTGCCCGAGCGGAGCTATCGGGAGATTTCGGTGGTCACGGGCGGCGGGAACGTCAAGGTTGGACGAGTGGACAGCAAATTGCTGAACGTCATCACGGAAAGCGGCGATATTTCGTTTAACAATGCGGTTTCGCAGTTCAACATTTCCACGACGAGCGGGTTTGTTTCGCTGGACATCGAGGCGGTTATGAGAAACTGCTCGATTTTGTCGAGAAAAGGGGACGTTGACGTGTATGTTTCGGAAAAAGCGTCGGTTGCGGTTGATTTTGAAACGCAGACGGGCGCGTGCGTTCCCGAGATAACGGGCGGACGAGCCTCGGGGAACGGACTTTACGGGATAAACGGCGGTGCAAAGTCGATTTACGCGGCTGTTCAAGAGGGAACACTAACGATAAAGAAGCGGTGAACTCCGCGAAAGGAGCAGGAATGAAACATTTCAGACAAATCCTCACCATCACAACAGACGAGCCGGAGCAATTTTTAAATCTCTCGTATGAGGTGGAGGAATGTGTTCGCAGGAGTATGATAAACGAGGGAATTTGCGTTGTTGCGTCGCAGCACACAACCTCGGCGGTTTTCCTCGAGAACGACAACGAGTGCCTTTATCACGACTGGAAAGCGCTTTTGGACAAGGTTACGGACGTCAAGACCGAGTACGAGGTTGACTACATAAACCGCGGCAAGCAGCACCTCAAGCAGATTTTGCTCGGTTCATCGGTGACGATACCCATTTCGGACGGAAAGCTCGATTTGGGACCGCGACAGTACATAATGTACGGCGATTTTGACGGAATGCGCGAAAAATATGTTATTGTAAAAATAATTGGTGAGTAAATTTATGGAAAAGACATCTTTCAAAAAAATTTTGCTTTCTTCACAAGCTTATTGGTTCAGCTTTTTCCTGCCCGCCGCGATACTTCTCGCGGCTTACGCTGTGTTCGGGGTGTACCCGTTTGGCATTAAATCGGTGCTAGCGCTTGATTTGAACGCGCAGTACGTCACCTATTTCGACTATATGTACGACGTTCTCGGCGGGAGCGAGAGCCTTTTCTACACCTGGAGCGGCTCGCTTTCGGGCGAGTTTTTCGGAACGTTCGCTTACTACCTAGCAAGCCCGTTCAACTTCATAATCTGGCTTTTCCCGCGCGAATGTATAACCGAGGGCGTTATGGTAATGCTCTTGGTCAAATCGGGCGCGGTTGGACTTTCGGCGGCGTTTTACCTCAAGAAGCACCGCGGTTTCTCCGATTACACGACAATTCTTTTTTCGGTAATGTTCGCGCTTTGCGGATATTTTGTCGCGCACACGATAAACCCGATGTGGCTGGACGGACTGGTTGCGCTGCCGCTTGTGATAATGGGCGTTGAGCGGATTTGCCAAAAGCGCGGATTTTTGCTGTACACGCTGTCTGTTCTGTACATTTTCATCGCGAACTATTACATCGGCTATATGGTGGGAATTTTCTCGGCGGTGTACGCGATTTACTATGTTTCGTCGAGAAAAATCGGCGGAGTTAAGGACTATTTCAGAGCCGTGGGCGTTTACACGGCGTCATCGGTTGCGGCAATTCTGTTGTCGTGCGTTGTGATAATCCCCGCGTTCAAATCGCTGCAAAACGGCAAGCTCGGAGCGGGAGCGGATTTCTCGTTCACGGAGAATTTCAATATTGCCGACAGCTTTATAAAGCTCTTCCCCGGCACTTACGACACCGAGCGTCCCGACGGACTGCCGATGCTTTACTGCGGCACGCTGGCGCTGCTTTTCGTGCTGATTTACTTTATGAGCAAAAAAATTCCCGTTCGGCAAAAAATCAGCGGCGGCTTTTTGCTCGGGGTAATGACGCTTTGTATGTACATAAAGCCTATCGATATGCTCTGGCACGGCGGACAGGTTCCCGTGTGGATGCCGTATCGCTACTCGTTCACCATAATTTTCCTGCTGATAATCTTCGGCGCGGAGGCGTTTGAAAAAATCGAAAGCGTTCGTCCGAAGCAAATCGGCTCGGCGTTTCTGATTTTGCTGGGAGTGCTGCTGTTCTGCGATTATTTCGAGGGCGGCGAGCATTTCAACACGACCTTGGTTATCGTAGTACCGCTGATTGTTCTCGCGATAATCGCGGCATTCGCTGTGGGTTATCGAAAATACCACAATAAAGGCGCGATGAGAATTACGCTTTGTATAGCGGTTTGCGGCGAGCTTTTGCTCAACGCGGGAATGTACGTCTACAAAATTCACGGCGATGTTTATTATTCCGACCACGACAGCTACACTAAAGAAATCCCGCAGACGAGGAGTATTGTCAATCAGGTAAAGGCGCAGGACGACGGCTTTTACCGAATGGAAAAGACCTATCACCGCACGGTGAACGACCCGATGGCAACGGGACTGTACGGCTTCTCGCACTCCACCAGCACCTACAATTCCAAAATCATCGACCTGCTCGCGGATATGGGCTTTGGCGCGCGCTTCCACTATTCGCGGTATGACGGCGCAACGCTGCTTACCGATGACCTTTTCGGCGTGAAATACGTCATCGCAAAGGACAAGCGAACCGTTCCCTATGACGAGGAAATCACCGCGGCAAATCAGATTGACGCGCGTGTTTACGAGAACACCGACGCTTTGCCGATAGCGTATCTTGCCGATGAAAAAATTATCGGCAGCAGCATTAGCACCGGCTCGACGTTTTTGTTCCAGCAGCGCTTGGCGTCGCTGCTTGTCGGTCGGGATTACGGCGATGACGTGGAGCTTTTCACAGCTATTGACGACGTTGTGTTCGACAACAAAAACATCACAATCGGCTCGACAACGGACGGCTATTACACCTACAAAAAGCGCATAAGCGGCGATGAAGCCTTCGTTTCGTTCAGCGTGAAAATGCCGAAAGCGGGCGCGGCTTACGTTTATCTTCCCACGAGATACGAGCGCGAGTGCAAAATGTACCTCAATGGTGAGTTTTTGCGCAATTACTTTGAAAATGAAAATCACTGCATAGTTTATCTCGGTGACTATGAGGCAGGCGATGAGTTCAAGGTTGAATTCAGACCGAATAACAAGGAAATGATTTTCAAGGACGCAGAGTTTTACGTTCTTGACAGGGAAGCTCTTTCGGAGTATACGCAGGCGCTTGGTAATCAGAACTGCGAGGTTCGCAAAACGAGCAGCACCACGATTGAAATCAAGGTGAACACCGAAGAAAGCCGGGCGCTTTTCACGACAATTCCCGCCGAGGAGGGCTGGAGCGCAACGCTTGACGGACAGCCGTGTACAATTGCGTCTGCGGTTAACGGCGCACTTATGTGCCTGAACGTGCCTGCGGGCGAGCACACGATAACGCTGTCGTTCTTCCCTGCGGGAATGAAAACGGGCTTGATTTTGACCGCGTGCGGAGCGGGCGTGCTGCTTGTGATGATTGCGCTGAGCATTATTTTGAAGCATATAAAGCGCAAAAAGGCGCTCGCTGTTCAAAATGCGGAGGAAACCGAAAGCGCTGCCGAGGAGCCCGAATCAATCCCCGAGTTCCCCGATGTCCCCGATGTTGAGGATGAGGAAGACGGATTTGAGGCAATTGACGAGGAAATTTCGGCTCTTGAGGAAAAAGCTGCTGAGGAAATGAAAGCGGCTCGTGATGTGGGCGAGCTGCCGGTAATTCCCGAGGACACGTTTGACGAGGAGGACAGCTGATGAAGCTAATGATAGCGTCCGACATTCACGGCTCGGCGTATTACTGCGAGAAAATGCTTGAAGCGTACCGCGCGGAAAAAGCGGAGCGGCTGCTGCTGCTCGGCGACCTGCTCTATCACGGTCCGCGAAACGACCTGCCGCGCGATTACGCCCCGAAGAGGGTTATCGAGCTGCTGAACGCGTACAAGAACGAGATTTTATGCGTTCGCGGAAACTGCGAGGCGGAGGTTGACCAGATGGTTCTGGAGTTCCCCGTGCTCGCGGAGTACGCGTTTGTGGCGTTGGAAAAGGGCGCGATTTTTATGGCGCACGGTCACAATTTCAACGAAAGCAAGCTTCCGCCGCTTCACAAGGGCGACATTCTCCTGAACGGTCACACGCACGTTCCGAAATGCACGGAGCACGAAAATTTCGTCTATATGAACCCCGGCTCAACGTCAATCCCCAAGGAAAACAGCCCGCACGGCTATATGACTTATGAAAACGGCTTGTTCTTGTGGAAGGATTTTTCGGGTGAAATTTACAAGGAGTACCGTTATTTTTGAGAAAATTTTGCCAAACCCCTTGACAAATCGGCGCAGATGTGGTACAATAGTAGGGTGAAATCGCCGGTGTGTTGGAATTGGCAGACGAGACGGACTCAAAATCCGTTGCTGGCAACAGCGTGTGGGTTCGACCCCCACCACCGGCACCACTTGAGGACGGTCCGTAGGACCGTCCTCTTCTGCGTTTTTGTCGTTTTTGCAGGTGACAGAATGTCACACTAGCACGAAACGCAAGAAAGCCGCTGATTGTGCGCTAATCTCGCTTTGATGTTGCCCGTTGTGCTCTAGTTTGTGCTGGGGGCGAATTTCGTGCCCGAAAATGACTTTTGTGCGACCGTCCTCTTTTGCGTTTTTCCCGCCAAAATTCTCCGAGGGAAATTTTTAGCGGGAAAAGCCGCGGTGCGCAAATATTGCTTTGATGTAGCCTATTTCGCCTCTAGTAACTAGGGGCGTTTTTGTGCCCGAAAACCGACTCTGCACAAAGTTTTCCCACGCGCTAAATTAACCGAGAGAACGAGTTTTCCCCCGAAAAATATTTTGTTCTGCGAGTACTGCTCCGGCAATTTTCACCTGCTAATCCTAAAACAAAAAAGCTCCCAAGTCGGGAGCTTTCTCAATTTAATCAACAAACTCAACGTGAACGTTTTTGAACTCGCTTTGTGCGTCGAGGAGCGCGCCTTTGAAATTCTCCGCGTAATCCTCGCCGAACTTCTCGGCAATCCCGCGCGCGTTTATGATGCGGATTTCCGCCTCGCAGCGAACCTCGCCGAGGCAGTCAAAAAGCGCGTCAAGATTTGCGCCGTAGTAGTCGGGAAAATCAAACGCCGCCGCGAAACGCTCGTGAAGCTGTTCCTTGCCCGCGATAGTGCTTGCGTCAATCAAAAGTGTCTTTTTCATAAATTACTCCTCTCCGTAAAGCAGCGTAAAACTCGCATAATGGTCGTCCGTGTAGTAAATCAGCCCGTCGTTCGAGAACACAATCCGCTTTGCACCGCGGCTTTTTTGACCGAGCGTGTCGATATCGCACTCGGTGTAGCTCCGCCCCGTCTTTCTCGGGAGCAGCCCCTCGTAGTTCCCGAAACGGTCGCCGCCGATACACTTTCCGGGCGCGTATGGCTCAAGTGAACCGCCGCTCCAGCCGAGCTTTTCCGCCTCTTTTTTGGTGATGAAATTGCTCGGCAAGTGCCCGTAAACGTGGATATAAAGCGCCACATCGTCCTTGCTAGTGTAGCTGCCGTTCTCGTCAATAACCGCGCTCTCCGTTGAACTTTCAGCCGAGCTGGTTGTCGAAGAACTCTCGGTTGAACTTGCTGTCGATGAACTCTCGGTTGAACTTGCTGTCGATGAACTCTCGGCTGAACTCGTTGACGAAGAACTTATCGTTGAACTCGCTGTCGATGAACTTTCAACCGAACTTGTTGTCGAAGAATTGACGTTTTGCGTCTGAGATTTTTTTTTACAGCCGACAATGCCGAAAAGTAACAGCAAGGTCAGCAAAATTGATAAAAATTTTCTCATTTTTTGCACCTGTCCTTAATAGAATGTACAATATATTTTAACATATTTTTCAGCTTTTGTAAAGTACCCGAGTTAAAATAAGTCTTGACAACAAAGGAAAAATGTGTTATTATTGTCTTAGAGAAAGCAATTTTTTGAAAAGAGGTATAAAAATGGAAAGAGTTTGTCCGAAATGCGGTACTTTGGTAACCAACGACGGTGCGTTTTGCCCCGAGTGCGGAACTAAGCTTGAGAGCGCGGTTGACTTGACCAAGCCGCAGCCCGAGCCAGTTCAGCCGGTTTCTGCGCCCGTTCAGCCCACTCCCGTAAATATTCCGCAGGCTTCTGTACCTATGCAGAATAATTTCCAGCAGCCGATGGGCTATCCGAACCCCGCGCCGCTGTATCAGCAGGGCTACAACAACGCGCCCGCTCCCGAGCGTTACGAGCACATGAGCGTTGGTGCTTGGGTTGGAACTGTTATACTTACAACTTGGTTTGGACTTATCAGCTTGATTTTGCTGTTCGTATGGGGCTTCGGCAGCACAACGCCACAGCCGAAGAAGAATTATTGCCGCGCGATGCTTATTTTCGAGCTTATCGCGTTAATCCTGTCGATAATCGCATTTGTTGTCTTTATGTGCTTCATCGGCTGGAACTTTGAGGCTATCGTTGACTTTTTTGAAAGACTTGGAGATGGCTTTGAGAGAGCTTTCAGATATGCCGGATTTTAATGGGTAACTCTTTCGGCGCTTTCGGCATAAAATGCGGCAGGGTAAAAAATACAGCCGCGCCGAAGGTGGCGAGGAGCAGCGCTCTTTACCCATAGAATAGCCGTAGGCAGCGAATTTCGGTTCGCGGCGGCTGTTTCAGATACCCAAAGCGCGGGCAGCTTTTCGGCTGTCCGCGTGTTCTGTTAATAAACAAAAAGCGGAGCCTTGCACTCCGCTTTTGTCGTTTTACACAAGTGAGAATTACTCGAACGAATCCTCTTCATCGCGCGTGTTGAACAGCTCGACGAGCTTTTCCATTTCCTCCTCGGTGAGGGAAACGCCCTTGCTCATACGGGTGTGGTCGGGGCTCCAGTCGCGGATATCGAATTTCGGCTCGCGGTCGTTCCAGCTCACCATATTCAACTCGCGCGTCCAGCCCTTTGACGTTTCGGAGATAACTCCGAGCGACTTTGTGATTTCAAACGTAATTTCAGCCATTTTGGTTACTACCTTTCTTATCGGATTTTTTCTTCTTTTTTATTTTTGTGTTATCGGCGGGGACAATCCCGTCGTAAACCGCGTGATATTTAGTCGGAATGAACTTGTTTATGTGTAGTTTTCCGAAAAACCAGCCGTTGAAGTCGATTTTCTCAAAAATCTCGTTGAGGTAAGTGTTGATGCGGTTTCGCTCGGTGCTTGCGGTGAGGAACTCACGCATTTTGGCGGGCGGCTCGTAGGTTACCACAAAATCCACTTTATTTCCGATTTTTTCAAGATTTTCCAGACCGTCTGCAAGCTCTTCATCACTCGGAACCTCGCGCTGCCACCAGTTTGAGCCTTCCGTAAGCTCGTACACGTCGTCCGTCTGACCGCCGCCGAACGCGAAAACCGTTTTCTCGGCAATCTCGAACACCTGCCCGCGCATCAGTTGGCGCAGTCTGCCGCTTATCAGCCGCGTTTTCCCGCCGCACCACTCGGTGATTTCGTACTGCTCCAGCAAATCGTAGTTCTCGTGAGAGCCCTCGACAAACAGCACGTTGTAGGGGAGCTTTCCGATTTTCTTGAGCAGCTTCTTCTCCTTCGGGCTGCCGTCCCAGATAAACCCAAAATCCCCGCAGATAATGAGCGCGTCGTTTTTTCTGAGTTTCCTCAGTGACGGGTTCTTAAACCGCGAAAAATCCGCGTGAGTATCGCCCGTTATGTAAATCATTTGACCACCTCTTTTTCTTTTGGGAGCGGCTTGTGAAAAATATTACAAATTTCTTACAATATCAAAAAAGCCCTTTACAACTGCAATGAAAATCTGTTATAATAAAAGATGAGAAATTCTCCCTTATTATATTTTAACCTAAAAAAGGTGGTTTGTCTATATGCGAAAGCTAAAAAAATTCACAATTATTTTTACAATATTTCTACAAATTTCATTATTAAGCACAAGTTTTACTTCTTTTGCTGCTTTTTCGCCCTCTTTCGAGCTGCACAGCGAGGGTGTTTATATGGTAAATCTTGACACGGGAATTGAAATTGTCGCGAAAAATATCGACAAAAAGTTGGTTCCTGCGTCCACGGCGAAGATAATGACCGCGCTTGTTACGTTAGAACGGGTGAAAAATCTTGAACAAACGGTCGAGTGCCCGTATGTCTGCTTTGACGAGTTCTGGGAGGGCAACCCGAATTTATACGGCGCGTCCGAAGCTGCCATAGAGCCGCTTCAGGACAACCTTACTTACAAGGACTGCCTCTACGCGCTTATGCTGGCGTCGGCTTGCGAGGGCGCGAATATTCTCGCCTATAACGTCGGGCAGGGGAGTATCGCTAATTTTGTCACGATGATGAACCAGACTGCCGAGAAAATCGGCTGCAAGAACACGCATTTCACCAATCCTCACGGTCTTTACGACGAGAACCAGTACACTACGGCTTACGACTTGTACTTAATCACAAAGTACGCGATGGACAACTATCCCGCGTTTATGAAAATCTGCTCGACCTACGAGTACGAAATGCCCGCAAACGAGAACAACCCCGACGGTTACACCAAGGTTTCGACAAATCTCCTTATGAGTACGTCAAGCGAGTTTTACTGCGAGGGCGTAAAGGGCGTCAAGACGGGAAGTATCGACTGCTATATACACAAGAAAAACGGCGAGTGGGACAAAGAAAATGCAGAACCCGGCTCGCGTGCGCTTGTCACAACGGCTGAGCGAAACGGCTACAATTATATTCTTGTAACGCTTGGTGCGCCGTATTATACGCCCGAGGGTGAGGATTCTTACTATAATTTTGTTGACCACTATAACTTGTACGAGTGGGCGTTCAGCGAGTTTGAGTACTCGCAGGTTATCGGCAAAAACGAGCAGATAATGCAAGTTGAGGTGCTGAAGGGGCAGGACGCGGACGCGGTTGGCGTTGTCACAACGAAGGATTATTTCACGCTTATGCCCAAATCCCTCGACAAGTCCTCAATCCAACAGATTAAGCCCACGCTTGAACCGATGACCGCGCCGATTTCCAAGGGAACGGTTGTCGGAAAGCTTGAACTGCGGCTGAACGGCGAGCTGCTCACGGAAATCCCGCTTGCCGTGGAAACCGACATCGAGCTTGATTTCGGCGCGGAGCTGAAAGAAAAGCTGATGAAAATCGTGACCTCGCCGTGGTTTATAATCGGCGTGTGCGTGTTTGTCGCGCTGCTGATTGCGCTGATAATTATGATAAACATCGAAAAGAAGAAGAGAAAGCGCGCCCGCGAGCTTAACCGCCGCCGTAAAATTCAGATGGCGCCGCGCTATAACGACAAAAACAGAAGAAAATGATGAACGTTAATTTTATCGCGTTCGGCAAGCTCAAGGAGCGCTTTTTCCGCGACGCTTGCGACGAATATCAAAAGCGGCTGTCGGCGTTCGCGAAGGTGAACGTCAAGGAGCTTGAACCTGCGTTTTTGCCGCAAAATCCCTCAAAATCGCAGATTGACGCGGCTCTCGAAGCGGAAGCTAACAAGCTGCGCGGGATTTGCAAGAGCGGCTTTAAAATCGCGCTTTGTATCGAGGGCAAGGAGCTTTCGAGCGAGGAACTTGCCAAAAAGCTGGAAAAACTCGGCGGCGAGGGCTCGTCCACGGTGAATTTTGTTGTGGGGAGCTCGTTCGGATTGTCGGAGAGTTTCAAGCAAGAGTGCGACTTTCGGCTGTCGATGTCGCCGATGACTTTCCCGCACGAATTAGCAAGAGTTATGCTTTTCGAGCAGGTTTACCGCGCGTTTTCGATTAACGCAAATTCAAAGTATCACAAATAAAACAAACCGCGCAGCTTAAACACTGCGCGGTATTTGTTTACTTTTCGATTGCGGGAGTCCAGTATTCTTGGTTATAAATATCCGTAAAGCAGTAGGTTATGCGAACCTTTCCGCTGCCCACATCAACGTTTGTCACCTTCATATACTCGGTCACGGTCATCTGCTCGCCGAGGTAGTAGGAGTCTTGATAAACCTTGTCGTAGCTGTAAAAATCGCAGATAAAGTCGAGCTTGTCGCCGATTTGAAGCTCGGTAAGGCTCTTGGCAACGGTTTCGGTTTCGCCGTTTTTGTAATCGGCGGTTGCGCCCGCAATATAGCCGCTCTTGCCCTCGAATACAAGAATGAGATTAACCCGCGAACCGTTCAGCATTGCCGGAACATAGCCCATATCCGTGTAGCTGCCGTCCGCGTTTTTGATGGAGTCGGTGTGGTAGTAGGCAACGGGCTGACCGTTTATCGCAACCCAGTTCCGTTCATCATCGGCGACAAGATTTCCGTCATTGTCAAAGCTGAACGTGTTGTCCATTCCGAGGTCAACCCAGCCCTCGCCGTCGTCGTAGAACATATTTCGGTCAAGCCCGTGAACCAGCTCCCACTGCGTTTCGGGGAGCGTCATCACATACTTGCCGTTTTTCTGCTCCCAGACAAGATTTGACGCGTCAAAATAGTTGCTTGCGAGGTACTCGGAGGCATCGCTTGTGTCGATATCCTTCATAAACGCGGTGTTGTTCTCGTCAAGACCGTCAATCACCGAGCGCCCGCCGCCCAAAAATCCGCTTATCAGCTGACCGATAATGTCTGAACTGCCCGAGGAGCCGGAGGAGCTGCCGCCGAAAATCGAACTTATCGGTGACGAAGAGCCGCCCGCCGCGATTTGACCGCTGGTTTCAAGGCTCGCGAATTTGCGGATACACTCGGCGTACTCGGAGTTCATACCGATATCCTCGTAGGTGTCGCACGCCTTGTCAACGTAAGATGTGCGCTTGTACGGGAAGTAAATCGACACGCCGTAAGCGTTGGTCATATTTGACGAAGTTCTGTTGTATTTAACCGCGTTTTTGAGCGAATTTGCAAGTGCTTTTCCCTCGGCGGTGTTCATATTGTCCGCGAGATTTACGAGGTCAACCTGGTCGATTTTGGAGCTTGTCGCAAATTCTCTCGTATTATAACGCGCGTGGGAAACCTGTTTGTAGTCGTTTTGGGAAATTTTCGCGGTCACCGATTTGGAGAACGCCGCGAGGTTTTCGGGAACGGTGTGCGAGAATTCCGCGAGGTCGATTATCGAGAGCGTGGTTTTCTGACCGCTGCACTTTCTCCCGCACTCATAAACGAAATCATCAATGATATTTTTGCCGACATCGAGCGTGGACATCGAGGTGTTCTTGGCAAATTTTGACAGCCAGCTTGTGTAATACCAGCCGATACCCGGCTCGGTTTCCTCGGAGGCGATGAGGTAATCCGCGTAATCGTTGAGCATAAGCGCGTTTTCCGCGGTTGCCATAAGGCACGCGTCAAAGCCGATGAAATCGAAGGTTGTGCCGCTGTTTTTGAGCGCCTTGTCGATACCCGCAAGCGTCATAGAGCCGGTTGTCGAGAACTTCTCGTCATAGCCGTAGCCGCTCACCGAGCCGCCGCCGTGGTCCCACAAAATCAGCTCTCTGCGGTTTGCAGGGAAGTTTTTCGTGCAGTATTTGATGAACGAGGTGAGGGTTTCGGGCTTGGTCATTGCCTTTGCGCCGTCGTCCGAAACAAGAGTTTTGATTTTGCCGCCCTTAATCTGATAAATTTGGTTCACCGAGGAGCTTACGCCGTTTTTCCATTTAGTACAGCCGCCGGTGTAGACGATGAGGTTAAAATTATCGCCGAAATCCGAGCTTGCCGCGCGCATTTCCTCCATATCCGCGGACGCCATTCCGTGCTTGGACTCAAGGTCGGTTCCGCACATATACACCATAATCGTCACGGAGTCGCTGTTTGAGCCCATAATCGCGGTTCTTTTCGCGCGAGAACCGTCCGCAACGTTGTAGTTCACGCTTCCGCCGCCGACGTATTCGTTAACATAGGAGTTGTTTGAACCGATGTTGCCGCCGTTTCCGCCGTTGTTGCCCGATAAATCAACCGAGCCGCTGCATTTTGAGAAGAAGAAAATCACCAGCAAAACGATTATCGTAAGACCGCCGCCACCGCCGATAGCGGCACGCTTTGCGGTACTTCCGTGACTTGCGCCCTGCGAGGAGTAGTCGTGCGAGCCGACTCTTCCCGTGCCAAGCCCCGAGCCTCTTCTGTGAACGCCGTTGCTTGAACCCGACACGTCCTTTTCACGCGAGTGAGGTCTGTTGTTCCTGTCCATATTTTACCTCCTAAATTAAATTCCGCATTTATTATACACTTTTTTTAAGCTTTTGTCAAGAATTACCGAGTGCAAACGTTTTCTCTGCTAATTATCAACATTTGTGCTATATTTATCCAAGTTGCCCTTGACAATCGATAAAAACTGTGCTATATTAATTATGAGAATAAAATAAAAAGGACAACACGGAATGAACATACTTCATTTAAAATACGCGGCTGAAATCGCGAAAACCGGTTCTCTGAACAAGGCTGCGGAGAACCTCTATATGGGACAGCCGAACCTGAGCCGCGCTATCAAGGAGCTTGAGGCAAATCTTGGGATAACGATTTTCGAGCGTTCCGCGCGCGGAATGACGGTAACTCCCGAGGGCGAAAAGTTTATCGGCTACGCGAACAAGATTTTGACGCAGATTGACGAGGTTGAGGCGATTTACAAGAACGGCACTTCGGTTACGCAGAATTTCTCGATATCCGTGCCGAGAGCAAGCTATATCTCGGAGGCTTTCGTCAATTTCTCCAAAAAAATCAACCAGAACGCGCCCTTTGACCTTGTTTACAAGGAAACCAACGCGATGCGCGCGATAAAAAACATACTTGAGGCGGACTATAATCTCGGAATTATACGTTACGCGGAGAATTACGACTCGCATTTCCGGCAGCTTCTCGTTCAGAAAGGGCTTGTCGGTGAGCTTGTCGCGGAGTTTAACTATGTGCTGATTATGAGCAGGGAGCACCCGCTTGCCGACAAGGAGGATATACGCTTCGAGGACTTGAAAGCGTACACCGAGATTGCGCACGCGGACCCGTATGTACCATCGCTGCCGCTGGCAACGGTGAGGAAAGAGGAACTGCCCGATGATATCGACAAGCGGATTTTCGTTTTCGAGCGCAGCAGCCAGTTCGAGCTTCTGAGCGAGAACACGAACACGTTTATGTGGGTTTCCGCAGCGCCGCAGAAAATTCTCGACAGGTACGGGCTGATACAGAAAAGCTGCCCCGACAACACGCGTCTTTACAAGGACGTTCTCGTTCACCGAAAGGACTATAAGCTCACCGAGCTTGACAATATGTTCATCACCGAGCTTACCAACTCCAAACGCAGAAACATCAAATAAAAACAGCGCCGTTCCCGAAAGAGCGGCGCTTGATTTTTTAGAAATAGCTTACTTTAATCCGTTTGCCCATCAGCTTAAGGCATTTTGAAAGCTCTTCAACAAGGTTCATCTTAATGTTGAAATTTATCGGCAAATCGGGGTTTTGGTGAGCGGGATTGACGGCTCTTCCGACGTAGAAGTTGATATCGGTTGCCTCCTCGAAAAGAAGCTGGCAGATAAGCGCCGCGCCGTCCTTTTTGGTGCTCCACTTGTCGTAGAGCTCGTTGTCCGCGAGGTAATCCTTCGCGTAGGTCAGCACCTTGTTCACCGTGATAACTCCCTCGGTTACCAAATCCACGCCCTCAATCTCGGCAATCGGCGGCACATCGGAGCTTTCAAAGTTCAGACTTGCCTTGATTGGTTTGTTGAGATATTTCGCGGCAATCGACGATGTTGTACCGCCGCAGATAATGTGCTTGCCCTCTTTCGAGAAAAAGAGCGACATCATTCGGTCACAGTCGTCGCGGTTGGACGGAGGACCAAAGAGAATGTTCATCGGTTCACGGCGGCGTATTTTTACAACGCATGCCGTGGCGTCGTCACCGGGCTTGTTCCCGTAAAGCCGCGCGCACTCGTCCACGAGAATTGTGGAAATTGTCTTCGCCGTGTACCCCGCGAGCGAAATCGGCTCCATAAAGGCGGTTATGTCCTTCATCTCCCAGCCGAAGTTGTAGTCCGTGCCGATTCCCGCGTGCGGGCAGCCATCGCTTACCGCGATAAAATGGTCGTTTTCACGCAGCTTTATCGTTGAACGGAAAATCTTTTTTCCGCCGATATGCATTTCGGTTGTCGGGTAATCGTAGTTTTCTCCGTCGCGGATAAGGATAACGCGCGGGTTGTCGTATTGAATAAGCTCGGCGGTTTCGTTGTTGATGAGGTGAATTATGGTGAACGTGGAGTAAGCAACGCCGCGCTGGCTGTCGATAGGCAGAGTAGCCGCGATGGTTTCAACGCAGTCCTCGATAGTAAGCCCCTCCGCCATCATAGTTGAAATAATTTTGGAGGTGAGCGTTGAGAGGATACTCGCCTTAACGCCGCTTCCAAGACCGTCCGCAAGCACGATTACCGAGGAGTCCTCGCCCTGCTCGACAACATCAACGTGGTCGCCGCAGAGCTGCTCTCCGTAATGATTTATGCTCTTGTAGCCAATGTCCACGCAAAGATTATTCATCGGAAATACTCTCCTTCAGCTTGGAAAGCGCAATTTTGGTTTCAGCAGCGGTTTCGCCGAGCAGCGACGCGATTTCCTGAACAATTCTCATCTGCTTCTCGACAACCTTGTCCGCGATTTCAACTGTCTGGCGGCTGAAATCCTCTTTCTGGCGGCGCGCGGTCTGTTCCTCGGTTTCATCGCGCATAATGCAGATTAACAGGTGATACTCCCTGTCGTGAATTATCGTGTACTTAACGTATTTCTTGTATTCGGCGAGATAGGTTCTGAAATCGCGCAAATCCTTGCCCGTGTTGAGAACGTCCAAAAACGGCTTCGGGTCCATAATTCTGATAACCTGTTCGCCGAGAACATCGCTTTCCGAGCGGATATTCATAATTTTTCTCGCGGACGTGTTAATCTGCTGTACCTCGAGATTTTCGTTCAGTACAATCAGACCGTTCGGGGTGTTGTTTACGATATTGTCGGAGAAGCTCTCCGCCTTGTCCTTGAGGAACGGCAGGCACATCGAAATCTCGGCTTTGCCCTGGTAAATCGCGATTGCTTTCTCACGGCAGGTATCGTAGCCGCAAGAGCCGCAGTTCAGCTCGTCCGACTCCTTGAATTTGCCCATCTGCCGCAAAATCGAGCTGATTTCGGTTTCCGAGGGCATCGGGAGCTTCTTTTCGATAACGCCGAACGTTTTTCTGATTTCAACCGAGTCGGGCATATCAACATCAAAGTCTTTTTTACCCGCATAGCTTGCGATTGCCGCGTAATCCTTGATAGGAGAGCGGTGATTTTTCTCCATAACTGGGCCGCCGACGCAGCTTCCGATACAAGCGGACATCTCGATAAACGCGTGCTTGATGCCGCCGTTTTCGATTTCACGGAGCGCCGCTATACAGTTCTCAACACCGTCGATTGCAAGATATGTATAGCCCTCGGCGTCGCAGTCCATTGTTTTGAGGATACCGCCGGTTGTCGGGAAGAAGCGCGCGCGGCTCTTTTCCTCGGTATCACGCTCAGCTTTAAGCTCGATGTGCTCGGCGTTGAGCCAGTTCGTAAGTTCCTCAAACGTGAGCACCGCGTCGGTAATTCCCGCGTAATAATCCGCCTCGTCCTTTTTGGACAGGCAAGGACCGATGAAAACGGTTTTCGCGAGGGGATTGCGCTTCTTGATATCCTTGCAGTGCGCCTGCATAGGTGAAAGCACGTCAGCAAGGTACGGGAGAACCGTCGGGAAATACTTCTGGATAAGCAGGTTTATCGAGTGACAGCAGGACGAAATCACGATATCGCGCTGTTCCTCTTTCAGCAGCTTTTCATATTCCTTTTTAACAATAGTCGCGCCGACTGCCGTTTCCTCAACATCGAAAAATCCGAGCTTTTTGAGAGCTTCGCGCATTGCGTCAATTCCTACGCCCTTATAATTCGCGGCGAAGGACGGCGCAAGGCTGACGTAAACGGGCGCGCCGCTTTGCAGAAGAACCTTTACCTTTTCGGTATCGTCCTTGATTTGCTTTGCGTTTTGCGGACAGACAACAAAGCATTGTCCGCAAAGAATACACTCGTTTCCGATGATGTGCGCCTGGTTGCCCGAGAAGCGGATTGATTTAACGGGGCAGTGGCGAATACATTTATAGCAGTTTTTGCAGTTGGATTTTCTCAGAGTAAGATAATCCGCCATAAATCAGTTTCCTCCCTTGATAAATGCGGTTACTTGCTGACCTTCGCGAGAATGTTCTCTTTGAAGAATGTATCAACGGTTTCGGGAGAAACGGAATAAAACTCATCGTCAACCGTAACGCAAACGCCCTGCTGACATTTACCCATGCAGAAAGTGCCGCCAAGCTCAACAACATCGGTGAGCGCGTTTTCGTTTACGAGCGACTGAAGTCTT
>SFLN01000080.1 GCA_004554555.1 [Eubacterium] saphenum
TGAAGCTTCACATGAACAGGCAGGCGAAAATCAGCCCGCTGATTGACGCGCGGCTTTTGTCGGCGATGATAAATCTGACGATGTTCCAGTGCTTGTTAGATTTGTTTGTATTCTGGGTTGACGGAAAAACGTTTCCGGCGGCGCGGGAGCTTAATATTATCGGGAATATCGTGTACTACATTCTGAATGTAACGATTGCGTATTTGTGGCCGCTGTTTACCGAATACAAGCTGAACTGCAGCATCGCAAAGCTGAAAAAGCTGGCGATTTTGTCGGGGATACCGCTTGCGCTGACTGCGATTGGCATTGTCTTGACGCCGCTGAGCGGGTTTTTGTTTACGATAACCGAGGACAATCGGTACACGAGAACAGAGCTGAATTTTCTGCTCCCGACGGTGCTTATCTTCATTTATCTTCTAATCGGGACAATCAAGGTTTATATCCACCGCAGGAACAAGGGAAAATATATGATATTCCCCGTGATTTACTTTGTGACGCCGATTGTGATTGCGGTAACGGTCCAAGCGTTTTTCTACGGAATTTCGCTTATTTACATAGGCATAGCGATAGGACTTACGGGAATTTACATCAGCACGCAGAGCGAATCCGCGTATATCGACCAGCTTTGCGGGGTGTACAACAGGCGCTACTACAACGATTATATCCGTGCGTTCTGCAATGCGAAAAACAAAAGCTCCGCGATAACGGGCGCGCTGATTGATATGGACAACTTCAAGCCCATAAACGATAATTTCGGACACGATGTCGGCGATGAAGCGCTTGTGAAATTCAGCTCGATTTTGCGGAAAAATATGAGCGAAATCGGCTTTGTTGTGCGCTTTGGCGGAGATGAATTTGTTCTTGTCACAAACCGCTCCGAGGGGGAAATCGAGAAAGCTGTTTCGGATATTTTAAAGGAGCTTGACGAGGTAAACGCTTCGGGTGAAAACAGATATAAGCTGGAGTTTTCATACGGCATTTCCTCAATAACCGCCGACAGCAGCTCCGATGATTTCCTAAAAACGATGGACAGCCGAATGTACGAGATGAAAAACAAGAGAAAGCTCAGAAAATGAGCATTTAAACGAAAAGGGAAACGGGCAGATTTTGCCCCCGTGAGAGGACAACAGAGAAACATAGATGAAAGACACATCACACTTATTTTTTGCTAAACGCGAAAACAATCCAAAGCGGGATTTTATAATTCTCAACACGCGCCAGGCAAAGCATTTTCCATCGGCTCCCGACAGCGCTCTTGAGCTTATGGAAACGCTTGGGCAAAGGCTTGCGGGCGACGGCAGAGCAGATAAGCCAACCGTTGTGATAGGCTTTGCCGAAACAGCCGTGGCAATCGGCGCGGTTGCGGCGGGATTTTTCCGCGATTGCTTTTACGTCACAACCACGCGTGAAAATCTTCCCGACTGGGCAAATTCCGTGTGCTTTGAGGAATGTCACAGCCACGCAAGTCACCACACGCTTTGCGTGCGGGACGAGGAGATTTTTCGGAGAGCTGAGCAGATAATTCTTGTCGATGACGAGTTCACCACGGGAAGCACGGCAATCAATCTCATAAAAGCGCTTGGCGGCTGTCTTGCGCGGGACTGTCGCGTGTACGCGGGAGCGTTTGCCGCGTCTGAGGAGAGCGTTGAAAATCTGCGCGGCGCGGGAATTGAGCCGATAATTTTGTCGCGGCTCGAGGATATCGCAAACCGCAAATTTCCCGAGAATTTCTCCTCGGACAGCGAGGCTCAGCCGCGCGACTTTGGCAAGATTTTGCGGCGCAATTCGTTGTTCAACCCAAGACTTGGCGTTCGAGCGGGGCGTTATCTTGAAGAATGCCGCAGATTTTGCACCGAAATTGCCGATGAATTTACACCCGACCTTTCCAAAACCGTAGAGATTGTGGGAACGGAGGAGTTTTGCTATCCGCCGCTGTTGCTTGGGAAAATGCTTTCGGATAAATTCGGGCGGGTTGTGGTTCACTGCGTCACTCGAAGCCCGATGCTTCCCGCGAACAGCGGCAGAGAGCCGTTTGCGCAGCCGCAGCCGCTCGAGTACCCGCTGGTGAACCGCGCGGCACTGAAAAGCCTGTATAACCCCGAAAGAAAGGTTTTCCTCTACAACACTCAGCCCTGCGACCTCTGCATAATTATGACGGACGCTCCCGCTCCCGATAAGGACGCTCTGCGCGAGCTTTGCGGAGTGGTTGGCGGGAAAGAGGTGCGGGCGGTTAGCTTTCACGGGAAAAAGCTGCCGACATCGTATCGCTCGGAGGACGCAGATCTTTTGTTGACGGACATCACGGGCGCGCTCCCGCCGCTTTCCGCAAAGGAGCGCGAAAAGCTGATACAAAGCGGAGTGCATTACAGCGAGCTTCTCCCCGAGGAATACGAGCCTTCGCCGACCTATTTCCGCGAATATGAAAACGGGCTGAAGGTGTGGGCGAAAGCAAACGCCGAGGCGGTGCAGACCGTTGCCGAGGCAATCTGGGCGGAAAAGGGGAAAAACGCAGTTCTGGTTTCTCTGGCACGCGCGGGCACACCCGTCGGAGTGCTGATAAAGCGTTATATTCGCAGGAAATACGGCGTTTCGCTGCCGCATTATTCGATTTCAATCATCGTTGGCAGTGGAATTGACCGCCGCGCGATGGAGTATATTCTGGCGCGGCACTCGGCGGACGGAATTCAGTTTATCGACGGCTGGACGGGCAAGGGAATGATAACAAAAACGCTTCGCAGCGCGCTTGAGCAGTTCCCGCTGAACGAGTACGGAATTGACCGGGAACAGTTTGAGCGAATGTGCGAAATAGCCGTGCTCGCCGACCCCGCGGGGCTTTGCAGACTGTGCGGCACGCACGACGATTTGTTTATTCCGTGCGCTTGCCTAAACAGCGTGGTTTCCGGATTGTTCAGCAGAACGGTGCTGAAAGAGGGCATAATTCACCCCGATGAATTTCACGGCGCTGTTTATTTCGGAGAACTTGCCGCCGTTGACAGAACCTATCAATTTATCGAGGCAATCGAGCGTGAGATGACCTACGACAGCCGCAGTTTGCCCGAAATGAAGAACGGGAGCGGTCTTGCGGAAACCGAGCGCATAGCGACGGCATTTGGCGTGACGGATATAAAGCTGGTGAAGCCCGGAATAGGCGAAACGACAAGGGTTCTGCTGCGGCGTGTTCCCGAGATAATTTTGCTCAGGGATTTGAACAGCGCGCTCACTCGGCATATCGTTGAACTGGCTCAGGAAAAGGGCGTAGAGGTTCGCGAATACCCGCTGGAGAACTATTGCGCGTGCGGGATAATAAAGGTGATGGACAATGTGTAAGCTGATTTTCTCGGATATTGACGGGACGCTGATTTTCTCCGCAGCGAAAAAGCGTCCCGAGGACATTGTCTGCGAGTACAAGGACGGCGTTGAAATCAGTTGTATCACGCCGCGTCAAGCCGTGCTTTTCCCGAAGCTGAGCGGGGTTATTCCCGTGACAACGCGCAGCATTGAGCAGTATCTCCGCATAAGCTTCCCGAGCGGTTTTTCTCCGAAATACGCGCTTGTCGATAACGGCGGCACTCTGCTGATAAACGGCAAGCCCGAGCGCGAGTGGACGGAAAATTCTCTCGGTATCGTCGAAAAATGCGCCGCCGAGCTGGACAGCTGCCGCCGCGCGATGGAAAACGATGTTCACCGCAGCTTTGAAATAAGGCTGGTTGACGGAATGTTTTTGTTTACAAAATCCGACAGCCCCGAGCAATCGCTGGAGCTGCTGAAAGCTGCTGCGGGGGAACGCGTGGAGTGCTTTGCCGTGGGAGCGAAGGTGTACGCAATTCCCGCCGAGATAAACAAGGGAAGTGCTGCGAAACGGCTCAGAGAGCGGCTTTCACCGGGCAGCACGACAGTATGCGCGGGGGACAGCGCGATGGATATTTCACTGCTGAGGACAGCGGATACGGCGGTTTTTCCCGAGGATTTAGGCGCGCTTGTCGATACACAAAACCGCGTTATTTTCCCGCGGGAGCGGTTTTGCGAGCAGGTGACGGAGTATTTCGGGAAGATATTGTGTAATTAAAGCAGCGCATCTCGCACTGCTTTTTTTGTTAGTGGAAGCCGAAATTTATCAAGAAATGCCGTTAATTAACATTTGTGAAATAAATTAATATAACAAAAGAAAATTCCCCCCAAATTGTTGTAGAATTTCCAAAATTTTGTACAGGAAATTAGTCAAATTTTATGCTATAATAGAAAAGATACTATAAAAACAACACTAAACGAGGAAAAAATATGACAATTCAGGAGTGCTATCAGCAGTTTGGCGGGAATTTTGACGATGTTAAAAAGCGTCTGCCGAGCGAAGCGCTGATAAAGAAGTTTATCGCGAAATTTTTGAACGACGGCAGCTTCTCCGATTTGCAAGCTGCTTTGCAGGAAGGCAGCCGCGAGCGTGCATTTCGCGCGGCGCATACGTTAAAGGGAGTTTGCGGAAATCTCAGCCTGGACAAGCTGATGAATTCCGCGTCAAAGCTCACGGAGCTGCTCCGTCCAGAAGCGGTGGCAATCCCCGAGGGCACGGACGTTCTTTTTGAAGAAGTTAAGCAGGATTACGAGCTGACGGTGAGCGCAATCCGCGCTTTCCTTGACTCGGAAAATAAAATTTAAGGAGAATTTGATGAAACTGAAGAAGATTTTAAGCTTGCTGCTTGCGTGCGTGATGTTCGCGCTGATGATGACAGGCTGCGCGGGGCAAAACGGCACAAACAACGGCAGAATTTCCGTCAGTATGTATATGTGGGACAGGTCTATGTTCAAGGAGCTGTCGCCATGGTTGGAGGAGAAGTTCCCGAATATTGATTTCACGTTTGTACAGAGCTACAACACGATGGAATACTACAAGGATTTGCTTGCGCGCGGCGCGGATATGCCCGATATCATAACCTGCCGCCGTTTCTCGCTGAATGACGCGGCACCTCTTGCCGAGCATCTTGCGGATTTGAGCAAAACCGAGGTTGCGGGCACATTTTACAGCAGCTATCTCGAGGTAAACCGCGAGGAAAGCGGCGCGATACGCTGGCTTCCGATGTGCGCGGAGGTTGACTGTATCGTGGCAAACAAGGATTTGTTCGATAAATACAATTATCCGCTCCCCACAAATTATTCCGAGTTTGTGGCAGCGATTAACTTCTTTGAGGAAAAGGGTATCAAGGGCTTCCAGACCGACTGGCGCTATGACTACACCTGCCTTGAAACAATGCAGGGCTGCGCAATTCCCGAGCTTATGAGCCTTGAGGGAACAAAGTGGCGTATGGCTTATGAGAGTGAAACCGAGGATAACCAGGTTGGCTTGGACGATGTTGTTTGGCCTAAGGTTTTTGAAAAGTACGAGCAGTTTTTGAAAGATGTTCACTTCCAAAAGGGTGACGAGGAGCTTCAGTTCAGCAAGACAATGGAGCCTTTCTTTGCCGGACAGACCGCTATGATTCGCAACACCGCGAACATTTGCGACAGCATCAAGAATGAAAGAGGTATGAACTGCGTAATTCTCCCGTATTTCGGCGAAACCTCCGAGGACAACTGGGTGCTTACATATCCGATGTGCCAGCTTGCCGTTTCAAATCAGGTTGAAAAGGACGCGGCAAAGAAAAAGGCAGTAAACGAGGTTCTTCTGGCGATTTTCAGCGAGGAAGGTCAAAAGCACGTTGCTGCGGGAACTTCCGTGCTGTCCTATAACAAGGAAGTCAAGATTACTCCGACAAACGCGCTCGATTATGTACAGGACTGCATCGAGAGCAACCACTTGTATATGCGTCTTGCGTCAACCGAGGTTTTCGGCATTTCTCAGGACGTTGCACACAAGATGATGACGGGCGAGTATGACGCAAAGAGCGCTTATGAGGCGTTTAACGCGCAGATTACCAACTACAAAAATCCCGAAGCGGAGGAAGTTCTGTTCACTCAGAACACGGCTTATTCAAATGATTTCGGCGTTCATGGAAGCCAGGCTGCGTCCTCGCTGATGAACACACTGCGCTATGTAAACGACGACCAGATTGCAATCGGCTATGCGAGCGTGGCAAGCTCATCGATTTTTGTCGGCGATTACACGATGCAGCAGGTTAAGTGGATTATGACGTTCAGAAACGCGCTTTATCGCGGCGAGTACACGGGCGCGGAGGTTCGCAGGATTATGGACTGGCTGGTTAACGTGAAGGAGGACGGCTCCAATCCTATTCACCACCGCAACCAGATGCCCGTAACCAGCGGTTTGGAGTACACCGTCACCGAAACCGAGCGCGGAAAGTTCAAGCTTGGCGATATAACCGTAAACGGAAAGCCGCTTGACGACAACGCGGTCTACACGGTTTTGCTTGTCGGCGCGGACACATATCTCGAGCACCCGACCTTCTGCAACTGCCCGATGCCCGAGGATTTGAAGACCAAGCGCGCTGACTATATTGTAAATGATTTCACGAGCCAGGAGTACATTCGCGAGGCTCTTACGCAGACGCAGCAGTTCCTTGCGCCGACGGATTATGTAACTGTTGTCAAGGGCTATTAAGACGCAAAAATTTTGAGAAAGGAGGGCGGAGCTATGAAAAATAAGCTGCTTGCGATACTGATTGCAATTGTTATTGCCGCAGGAGTTGGATTTGCCTATTCGGGATTTGTTTCCGAAACGATTTATGAAGAAAGCACCGCCCACCTTGTCGAAATTTTCCATCAGGCAAACCAGGCGCTTTATAATATGGTATCCGTGAGCTGGAGCCGTATGCGAATGTGGGCGCCTTATATCGAAAAAGCGGACAGCGAGCAGGAGATTGTCGCGTATGTAAACCAAGCGAGGGAAGAAAGCCGGTTTACCGATTTCTTTTTCATCTCCCGCGACGGCAATTATATCACGCTGGAGGGGCAAAAGGGCTATTTGGACTTGCGCAGTAAGCTGGAGGATTTGATTTTGGAGCAAAAGCCCATTGTCGTAAACTCCGTTGTTCCCGACAAGCCCGAGATAATGGTGTTTGCAACTCCCGCTTCGCCGAACAGCTTCTGCGGCTTTGAATATGAAGCAATCGCGATTACCTACAACAACTCCGACCTTGTAGAAGCTCTGAAAATCTCCGCGTTTGGCGGAAAAGCGGGCACTTTTGCGGTGCTGTCGGACGGGCGCGTTGTCGTTGACAACGGAAGCGAGGAGCTTCAGAATATCCACAATTTCTTCGCGCTGCTGGAGAAATCCAAAAACGTTACCGCTGAAGAAATTGACGCCTTACACGCAAACTTCCTTGCGGGAAAATCCGGTCAAATGGTGTTTGACGTAAACGGGGAAAACTATTATCTTGTCTACGAGCCCGCGAATTTCCAAGGCTGGATGGTTCTGGGAATTGTGCCCACGGACGTTGTAAACGCGAGTATGAACAAGCTCCAGTCGATGACTATGGCGGTTGTTGCGGGAATTCTCATTCTGATTGCATTGGTGCTGCTTTTCTTTGTAATTTGGAACAACCGCCAAAAGCTCAAGCTCAAGGACAACGAGCTGCTTGCGCGCGACGAGCTGTTCTCGAAGCTCTCGGCAAACGTTGACGATGTGTTCCTGTTGCTTGACGCGGAGAAACTGCGGGTGGATTATGTAAGCCCGAATATTGAAAAGCTGCTCGGAATAACCGAAGCGCAGGTGAAAAAGGACGTTCACGAGCTGGAAAAGCTCATCAAGGATAATCAGACCTCGATTATTCTGGGACAGCTTTCGGATATCGAGCCGGGCTATCAGAAGGAATGGGACAGAGAGTATATTCACCGCGAGAACAAGGAGGAGCGCTGGTTCCACGTCATTGCGTTTTGCAGCGATATTCAGGGCGCGAAAAAGTATATTCTCGATATGTCCGACAGAACCGGCGACAAGAAGATAAACCAGCAGCTTGAAAACGCGGTTCGTACAGCTCAGAACGCAAACCTTGCGAAAACCACGTTCTTGAACAATATGTCCCATGATATCCGCACGCCGATGAACGCGATTATGGGCTTTACGGGAATTGCTCTGAAGCAGGACGCAAACCCCGAGGTGAGAAACTGCCTCGAGAAAATCAGCAAAAGCTCCGAGCATTTGCTAACGCTTATCAACGATGTGCTGGACATAAGCCGAATCGAGAGCGGAAAAATCAAGTTCAACCCGACTCCTGTCAATATAGCCGAGATTACGGATATGGTTTTGAGCATTGTCCACGGATTCCTCACAAACCGCAATATTACTTTCAATTCAAAGATTGATGAAACCGATACGCCCTATGTTCTTGCCGACGCGGTGAGAATAAGGGAGGTGCTCGTGAACATTCTCGGCAATTCGGTAAAATTCACCGATGACGGCGGCACGATTACATTTGAAACAACCTACCGAAAAGGCGAGGATTCAAAGCACATGGTGGTTTGCTATCGGATATCGGACACGGGCGTGGGAATGACCGAGGAATTTGTCGAGCACATTTTCGACGAGTTCTCGCAGGAGGACAACGGCGCGAGAACGCAGTACAAAGGCTCGGGACTTGGAATGGCGATATCAAAGCGCTATGTTGACCTTATGGGCGGAAGCATTTCCGTTGAGAGCAAGAAGAACGTTGGCTCGGTGTTCACGGTGGAGTTCCCGCTGGAGATTACCGACAAGAGCGAGGTTCAGGTGAAAAATCTGACCGCCGAGAACGTGGATTTGAACGGCGTGAAAATCCTGCTTGCCGAGGACAACGAGCTTAATGCCGAAATCGCAACGGTACAGCTCGAGGAGCTTGGAATTAAGGTAACGAGAGCCTGCGACGGCGAGGAAACCGTAAAGCTTTTCTCGGAAAGCCCGCCCGATACCTTTGATATGATTTTTATGGACATAATGATGCCGAAAAAGAACGGCTACGAGGCGACAAAAGCGATAAGAGGCTTGCCGGACCGCCCGGACGCGCGCACGATACCGATTATCGCGATGACCGCAAACGCGTTTGTCGAGGACGTACAGGCTTCTCTTGACGCGGGAATGAACGGACATCTAGCAAAGCCTATTGTCATGGAAGAAGTGACAAAGAGCATTGTGATGAATTTGAACAGATGAAAAAGGGCGCTCTCCGCTGAGGTGAGCGCCTTGCTGTTTGGGATTGACTTCAAATTGTCGCAAAATGGATTGAAAACAATCCCGAAATATGATATAATAAAATGAAAACGAAAGGAGCG
>SFLN01000081.1 GCA_004554555.1 [Eubacterium] saphenum
GGTTGCTATAAACGAGGCTGTCGAGCTTGCGAAAAAATACTCGCAGAAATCGGACAGCTCATTCATAAACGGGATTTTAAGCTCGTATATGAGGGAACTTGATGGAAAATAAAAAAATTCCCACGGTCACCGTGTCGCAGGTAAACCGCGCCGTTTCTATGCTTATCGGCAGCGACAAGCGGTTTAACGACTTGTCCGTAAAGGGCGAAATTTCCGATTTCACACGGCACTACAAGACAGGTCACCTGTACTTTTCACTTTGCGATGACAAAGCAAAGCTGAAGGCGGTTATGTGGGCAAGCGAAGCAAACAAGCTGAATTTCTCGCCCGAGAACGGCGAAAGCGTGGTTTGCCGCGGATTTTTGACAGTGTACGAGCCGGCGGGCGTTTATCAGATAAACGTTGTTTCAATGGCGCGTGAAGGCAGCGGCGAACAGGCAAAGGAGCTTTTCGAGCTTGTCCGAAAGCTGGATAAAGAGGGACTTTTCAAGCAAAAGCGCGAAATTCCCGCGTTCCCGAAGAAAATCGCCGTGATAACCTCGCAAGGCGGCGCGGCGCTCCAAGACATTATTAATATAACAACGCGGCGCTGTCCGACGGTTAAGCTTGCGGTTATTCCCGCAACGGTTCAGGGAGTGAACGCGGCAAGCTCGATTGTCGAAGCGTTCGGGGCTGCCGAAAAAAGCGGCGCGGATACCATTATTTTCGGGCGCGGCGGCGGTTCGTCAGACGACCTTTCCGCGTTCAACGATGAAGCGGTTGCCAGAGCGATTTTCCGCAGCAAAATCCCGACAATCAGCGCTGTCGGTCACGAAACCGATACCACCATCGCCGACCTCGTTGCCGATATGCGCGCGCCGACTCCTTCTGCTGCCGCAGAGCTTGCTACTCCCGATTTGCAGGAGGTCAAGCGGAAATTTGACAGTCTGCTCAGCGGTATCGAGTACCGAGTAAAGTCCCAAATTTCACTTTGCGAAGCAGCATTGAACGAAAAATCGCGGCTGATAAACGCGCTTTCCCCGAAAAACAAAATCGCGGAAAAATCGCGCGCCGCCGAGGTTCTCTTCGAAAAGATAACCCAAAGCGTTCACCGTAAACTGGCGCTCTGCGAAAGCGCTCTCGACAGGCAAATCGGCGTGATTTCCGCGCTCAGCCCGCTTGAGGTGCTGAAACGTGGCTACTCGATAACCGAAAAGGACGGAAAAGCCGTGCTGAAAAGCTCGGAGCTGAGCATTGGCGACAAGGTTGAAATAAGGCTCGGCAGCGGCTTTGCTTCCGCCGAGATTACCGATATAAAGGAATAACTATGGATTTTGATTTTGAAAAAGGTATGAAAAGGCTTTCGGAAATTTCCGAGCAGATGAACGGAGATATCCCGCTCGAAACATCCATAAAGCTGTACTCCGAAGCGGCTGAGCTTGTGAAAAAATGCCGTGAATACATTGACAGCGCAAAGCTCACCGTTGAACAAACGGAAATGAAGTGATGAAAATTAACGTTAAAGAAACGCTCGCGGAATACGCCGAAATGACCGAAAAGGCGCTTTCCAAGTACCTTCCCGAAACCGAATGCCTGCAAAAAACTTTAATCCAAGCAATGCGGTACAGCTTGTCGGCGGGCGGGAAAAGACTTCGTCCCGCGCTGGTTATGGAGTTTTGCAGAGTGTGCGGCGGCACGCCCGAAACCGCTCTGCCGGTTGCCTGCGCGATTGAATTGACGCACACCTTCTCGCTTATCCACGACGATTTGCCGTGTATGGACGACGACGATATGCGCCGCGGAAAGCCCTCCTGCCACAAGGCTTTCGGTGAGGCTGAGGCGGTGCTTGCGGGCGACGCGCTCGCGATAATGCCGTATGAAATCATCGCCGAGGCGGGAATTAAAGGCAGAATTTCCTCTGACGCTTCCCTGCGGATAATAAAGCTGCTGTCCGAGCTCGCGGGTTTTCGCGGTATGACGGGCGGGCAGATTATCGACCTTCAAAGCGAAGGGAAAAAAGTACCCGAGGCGGTTATCCTCGAAATGTACCGTATGAAAACAGGCGCGCTCTTGGAATTTTGCTGCCGTGCCGGTTGTATAGCAGCGGGAGCGGGTGCCGCCGAACAGCTTGCGGCAGGAAGCTTCGGTCAGCGGCTCGGACTTGCTTTCCAGATAACCGATGATATTCTCGATATCACCGCTGATGAAAAGCTGCTCGGGAAGCCCGTCGGCAGCGACAGCGAGGAACAAAAATGCACTTATGTTGCGGCGGTTGGTCTTGAAAAGGCAAAGGCACAGGCGCGCGCACTCACAAATCAGGCAATTGAACAGCTTTCGTGCTTCGAGGACGCGGATTTCCTGCGGGAACTCGCGCTTTCGCTCACAGAAAGAAAATTTTAATTCTTTTGGAGGTTTTTGATAGAAAATGCCCAATATCTTTATGATTAATCCGCCGATTACGGTTGGAGTTATCGCGTTTATTTCAGCTCAGATTATAAAAACAATAGGCTATGCGATAAAATACAAGACTTTCAATCCCGAGCGTATAACCGGCGCGGGCGGAATGCCCTCGTCCCACTCCTCGCTTGTGGCGGCGGTTGTGCTATATTTCGCACGATACAGCGGCGTTGACAGCACGGAATTTGCGCTTTCGGTTCTCATTGCGGGAATTGTTATTTTTGACGCGCTCAGCGTTCGCTATAACGCAGGTCTGCACGCAAAAGAACTGAACAAAATGCGAAAAATCATAGACAATATGGACGATGAAATCTCCAAATTAAGCGGCGAAGACGACGACCCCGATATAAACGAGCTTGCAAATCAAAAGGATTTGAAGGAGTTTCTCGGTCACACGCCGATTGAAGTGCTTGCGGGAGCGCTTCTCGGTATAATCATCGGACTGGTATTCCCTAAACCGTGAGTATTAAACCCGTGGCAGCGTGACAACGACTGCTTCAACGGAGGAATCTATGCTTTCAGATAACATAAATCACGAAATTATTTCCAATATGTCAACTCCGCAGCTGCGCTCGCTTTGCAAAGAGCTGCGGGGCTGTATTTTACAGACCGTTATGAAAAACGGCGGTCATCTTGCGTCAAATCTCGGTACAGTCGAGCTTGCCGTGGCGCTTCACTACGTTTACGACGTGAACGGCGGCGACAAAATCCTCTGGGACGTCGGTCATCAAGCATACGCGCACAAGCTCCTCACGGGCAGATACTCGCGCTTCTCCACGCTTCGTCAGAAGGACGGGCTTTCCGGCTTCACAAGACGCTCGGAGAGCGACGCCGACGCCTTTATTTCGGGGCACTCCAGCACTTCCCTGTCCGCTGCATACGGAATTTCCGCGGCAATGCGGCTTAAAGGCGAGGACGGCTCGGTGGCGGCGGTTGTCGGCGACGGCTCGTTCACGGGCGGCTGCGCTTACGAGGCGCTCAACAATGCGGGAAAAACCGCTTCCAACCTCACGCTCGTCCTCAACGACAACGCGATGTCCATCAGCAAAAGTACGGGCGCTCTCGCACGGTATCTCGCGCAAATCCGCTCCACGAGGAAATATTACGTTGCCAAGGAGCGCGTGAAGAGCGTTCTCTCGGCGGTGCCGGTTGTCGGGAAACCGCTTGAAAAGGCAATCGGCGCGGCGAAAACTCTCGTCAAAGAGGCACTCTACGACACGAGCAACCTTTTCGAGAATTTCGGTTTCACCTACATCGGTCCCGTCAACGGCCACAATCTCGAGGATTTAATCGAAGCGCTGTCGGTTGCCAAGCTGATGAAAAGACCTTGCGTTGTTCACGTTTTCACAACAAAGGGCAAGGGTTTCCGTCCCGCCGAGGAAAATCCCGGGAAGTATCACTCCGTGGGAAAAGGCGGCGTTGTCGAGGATTTGACGGTCGAGGATAAGCCGCTGGTTGCCGAAAAAACCTTCTCGGAGGTATTCGGGCGGGAGCTGGCGCGGCTCGGCGAAAAGGACCACCGCATTTGCGCGATTACTGCGGCAATGAAGTACGCGGTCGGGCTGAACTATTTCAAGAACAGCTGTCCCGCGAGATTTTTTGACGAGGGAATTGCCGAGCAGCACTGCGTGACCTTTGCGGCGGGGCTTTCCGTTGGGGGAATGCTGCCCGTTTTCGCGGTGTACTCGACGTTTTTGCAGCGCGGCTTTGACCAGATAATTCACGATTGTGCAATTGAAAATACGCATATTACTCTCTGCATCGACCGCGCGGGATTTGTCGGCGAGGACGGCGAAACGCATCAGGGAATTTTCGACGTGCCGATGCTCCGCGCAATCCCGAACACCACAATCTACGCTCCCGCAACGTTTGAGGAGCTGCGGCGCTGCTTGATGAGGGCGATTTACGATACCGAGGGAATTGCCGCCGTGCGTTATCCGAAGGGCGCGGAGCTGAGTGTTGCCGGCGTGAAAATCGCGCCCGCGATAGATTTGTTTTACTCGGGAAAACGCTCGTCAACGCTCGGTATAACCTACGGAAAAATTTCCGCAAATCTTATCAAAGCGGCAAGCGATACCGGCGCGGATTTTGTGCGGCTGGTTGTCATAAACCCGCTTCCCTGGAGCATTTACGAGATTGCTCTCGGTTATGAAAAAATTGTGTTCTTCGAGGAAAGCTCGCTCAACGGCGGCGTTGCCGAGGGATTTTTCGCGGAGCTTTTGAAGCGCGGTTATCGCGGAAAAGCGGAAGCTGTCGGCGTTTCCGGGGAGTTTGTTCCCGCAGCGTCACAAGCTGAGCAGCTTGAAATGTACGGGCTGGATATCGAGAGTATGAAGGAAAAATTGGTGTAACAATGCGGCTTGACGTTTATCTTTCCGAGAAAAATCTCACAAAAAGCCGTGCCGCCGCAGCCGCTCTGATTAAAGCGGGCGCGGTTTCGGTGAACGGGAAAATTGTCGAAAAAAGCGCGTTTGAGGTCGGCGAAAACGACGATGTGGAAATTGTCGGCGAAACGCTGAAATACGTTGGGCGCGGCGGGCTGAAGCTCGAAAAGGCACTTGAAATCGCAAAGATTGACCTCAGTGGGAAAACCTGCCTTGATATCGGCGCGTCAACGGGCGGCTTCACGGACTGTATGCTGCAAAACGGCGCGAAAATGGTGTACGCCGTGGACGTCGGCACAAACCAGCTCGACGAAAAGCTCCGCAGCGACGCGCGCGTGGTTTCCCTCGAAAACACCGATATCCGCGATTTTTTCTTGAATTCGGACGTTGATTTTATCGGCGCGGACGTTTCGTTCATCTCGCTGAAATTAATTCTCCCGCACGTTTTCAGACTGCTGAAAACTGACGGCACCGCCGTGGTTCTCGTAAAACCGCAGTTTGAGGCGGGAACTTCCTCGGTCGGCAGAAAAGCGCTCTCGAAAAAGGGCGTGGTGACCGATGAAAAAGCGCGTCTGAAAATTGTCGCCGAGGTCAAGGATTTCGCGCAGCAATGCGGTTTCGCGGTGATTTTGACCGAGAAATCGCCGATAACCGGCGGGAGCGGGAACGTTGAATATCTGATGATTTTGGAGAAACAAAATGAGAGCGTTAATCATCTTTAACTTGAGCAAAACCGGCGCGGCAACGCTGTCCGCGGAAATTGCCAAAATACTGAAAGCGGCAGGAATTACGCCCTGCGTTTTCGGCGAGAACATAATCTACGCGGAAAAGGTCGGCGCAGAAATCGTGGAGTCGCCGAGCATCTGCAATTACATCATCACGGTCGGCGGCGACGGCACAATTCTGCGCTGGGGCAAGGTTGCCGCGGATTACGACATTCCGCTGCTCGGCGTGAACTTGGGCAGACTTGGATTTATGGCGTCTGTTGAACGCGAGGAAATCGGCAGAATCCCCGAGCTGCTCGCGGGTGAACACCACATAAGCCGCCGAATGATGCTCAATGCCGAGCTTATCCGCGACGGGAAATCCGTGTTCTCGGAGCGCGCGCTGAACGATGTTACGGTGTCGCGAAGCAGCCGCTCAAAGCTGCCGGAATTTGTCGTGAGCTGCGGCGAAAGCGAGGTATCTCGGGTTCGCGCCGACGGCATAATTCTGAGCACCCCCACAGGTTCAACCGCGTACTCGCTGTCCGCAGGCGGCCCGATTTTGTCGCCCGATTTGGAGTGCGTGGAGTTCACCGCGCTTTGCCCGCACACGCTGTTCAACCGCCCGATGATTTTTTCGGACAAGCAGACAATCACCGCGCGCGTTTTCCAATACGACAACAGCAAAGCAACTTTCAGCGTGGACGGCGGTAAGGCTATCCCGATTGAGGAAAACGACGTGCTGAAACTCACGCGCTGCCCGAAGGATTTGCTGCTGATTGAAGCGGGCGAGGGCTTCTTCGGCGCAATTCACAACAAGCTGCTCACGCCGCTGAAATAATTTTCACCAACTTCCCTTTAACTTTAAAAAGGAGCGATTGATTTGGACAAAAAGCGCAGACAAACCGCGATTATCGAAATAATAACCGAGAACGAGGTCGAAACTCAAGGTGAGCTGTCGCGGCTGCTCAGCGAGCGCGGAATTAACGCAACGCAGGCAACCCTTTCGCGCGATATAAACGAGCTGCATATCACAAAATGCGAGTCGGAGAGCGGCGTCAACCGTTATTTCTCGGGAATTTCAACCGTTCCCGTTGAGTTCAGCGATATCTTCGCGCAGTCGGTTTTGTCGGTGGACTACGCTATGAACACGGTTGTGCTGAAGTGTCACGCAGGGCTTGCCGACGCGGCTTGCAAGGTTGTCGATGACAGGCAGCTGGAGTCGGTTATCGGGACAATCGCAGGCGACGATACTGTTTTTATTCTCACCAAGACGGAAAATCACGCCAAAGCGCTCTGCGTAAGGCTTAAACAGATGATGAAGAGGTAAATCGATGTTAAGGGAGCTATCCATAGAAAATCTCGCGGTAATCGAAAACGCCCGCGCAAGTTTTTGCGGTGGCTTTAACGTGTTTACGGGCGAAACAGGTGCGGGAAAAAGCGTGCTTATCGGCGGCGTCAACGCAATTCTCGGTCAGCGAGCCGCAAGGGACGTTGTTCGCGCGGGTGCGGAAAAGGCTGTCATCACCGCGCTTTTCGACGAGCTTTCGGACGAGGTTCGCAAAAAAATCGAGGAACTCGGTTTCTCCGCCGAGGACGAGCTTGTGCTCTCGCGCGAAATTTTTGCCGACGGAAAAAGCGCTGCGCGGATTAACGGCAGAACCGCGACCGCTTCTATGCTGCGGGAAATCGGCGAGCTGCTTGTCGATATCCACGGTCAGCACGACAACCGAATTCTTATGTCCAACGACAATCAACGCGATATCCTCGACAACTACGCGGGAATTTCCGAGAAAATCGAGGCTTACCGCGAGCGTTTCCGCGAGTTTTCCCGAGTTTCCAGAGAACTCAAAAAGCTCTCCGAGGAAGCGGAAATCCGCAGCCTGAAAATTGAACGGCTTACGGCGACAGTTGCCGATTTGCAGCCGCTGGAGCTGGAAAAAGGCGAGGCGGAGCAGCTTGAAAAGGAACTGAAATCGGCGCGGGCAAGCGCGAAAAACGCGGAGCTTCTCGGGAGCGCTTACGGCTGCCTTACCGCAGAAGAGGGCGCGGCGGTGTTGGAGCTGCTGAAAATTGCCGAGGAAAAACTCGCAAAGGTCGAGGACGGCGGGAAAGCCGAGGAGCTGCGCGCGAGAATTATCTCGGCTGCGGGTGAACTCTCGGACGTTGCCGACGAGCTTTTCAATCTCTCGGACGAGGCTGCCGAGGAACGCGAGGCGCGGCTCTCAGAGCGGGTTTCCGCGATTAAAACGGCTGCGAGAAAGTATAATCTTGACGCGGACGAGCTGGTTGATTATCTCGAGAAATGCGAAAACGAGCTGCGCGAGTTGTCGGGAGCGGACGACAAAACCGAAGAGCTGAACGCGAAAAAACACTCGCTTGCCGAGGAAATCAAAAAGTCGGCGGGCGAGATTTCCGAGCTGCGCAAAGATGCCGCGGAACGGCTCTCCGAGAGCATTCAGAAGGAACTTGCGTTTCTCGATATGCCGAACGTGCGGATTTTCTTTGAGCTGAAGCCCGAGAAAATCACGATTAACGGTATGGACAGCGTTGAGCTGATGATTTCCGCAAATCTCGGCGAGGAGCCAAAGCCGCTGAACAAAATCGCGTCGGGCGGTGAGTTGTCGAGAATAATGCTGGCGGTGAAGTGCGTGCTGGCGGGAAACGACGGCGTGCCGACGATGATTTTCGACGAGATTGACAGCGGCATAAGCGGCAGAGCGGCGCAGAAGGTTGGGATAAAGCTGCGCGAGCTGTCGGGGAAACGGCAGGTTATGTGCATCACGCACCTGGCGCAGATTGCCGCGAAAGCCGATAACCATCTGGTTCTCGAAAAAAACACCGAAAACGGTCGCACGTTCACGCAGATTTCGCAGCCTGATTTTGGCGGGAGAGTTCGCGAAATCGCGAGGATTATCGACGGAAGCGGAAGCGCCGAGAGCCTTGCCGCAGCCGAGGAAATGCTCAAAAACAAAGACGGCTGACGTACCGATTTTATTCCCTCAATGTACACTAAAACAGCGCCTAACCGCGCTGTTTTTCGTTTGAAAAGCGAAGATTATTGTGTGGTGTAATCGAATTTCATTCTTGACAAGAATGCCGGACAGTGATATAATAGCAGAAACGCTCGTTAGTTTTATCGCGCACGATTGATAAAAGGTGAAAATTATGTTGGAAACAAGCAGATTATTGATTCGCAATTTTGAAAAGGACGACGCGCACTCCTGCTTTGAGGGGTGGGGAAAGGACAAAAATCTCGGGAAATTTATTCTCGGTTATCCGATGGAAGAAGAGCAGATGAAAGCGCTGGTGTCGGCGTGGTCGGAAAACGAAAACGCGTGGGTTATTGTCGAAAAGGGAAGCCAAAATTGCATCGGATACGTCACCGTTGATATTCCGTATAAGGAGCTTGAAATCGGTGAAATCGGGTATGTAATCGGCGAACGTTTTCAAAACAAAGGCTACGCGTATGAGGCGATAAGCCGTGTTATTCATGAGTATCTGTTTAACAGGGGACTTTATATGCTCGAAGCAAAGTATAATGCAAGCAATATCGCTTCGGGAAAATTGTTGAAGAAGCT
>SFLN01000082.1 GCA_004554555.1 [Eubacterium] saphenum
TCTCTCCTTATTTATAGTTAAATTATAAAATAATTATCTTTGATCATCTTCGAAATATTTAGAGGTGTATAAATAATGATAACGCCTTTTTCATTTGAGCGGTTTTTATGGATTTTTGAACACGATAATATATTTCCTATTGATGAAACCGTGTTTTACTTTGATGATGACCCAACTGAAACAGAACATTATCTTGGATGCTTAAGAAAATATGATAAACCATACTGGGCTGGATATTGTGACATTCCGGATGGCTGTGAGTTTCGGAGTGCTTCTGAATTGCTGAATGCAAGAGTCTATGACGGACTATCTATAAAGGATAGGTGGAAAAATATCGTATTTATAAATATAGGCGGTATCAATTTTGAGGACTGGCTGATTAGTTATCAAGACAAATTCTGATTTACGCCAGCAATCCAAAACCACAAGCCCGAAAGCAACCCTTCCCTGCCTTCGGGCTTGATTTTGTTATAACGCAAACTCCGCGATAATCCCCTCGTAGAGCGCCGCGAGCGACATTCCGATAAGGAGAACGAAAAATCTTGCCGCGAGATATTTTGCGGGGAAATCATCGGTTCGGCGGTTTTTGCCGCCGGCGAAAAAGCGGAGCTCGGTTGAGAAACAGCTCGAAAATGCCGCGCCAAAGCCCCCGCAAAGGAGAACCGCCGCCGATGACGGGAGAAGCGCGGCGTGTTGAATTGAGGCGAACGTGAGCCCCGTGCCTAGCCCGAGAAACAGCGGCACAATCCACACCAACAGGTCCCCGAGCGCAAAAAACGCAAGCAGAAACTCCGCAGCAAGACAGCCCGCGTTTATCAGAAATCTCCCCGAGAACACGTTCCAAAATCCCGCCGAAAACCGCTCCGTGAGCAGCTTGGCGGGATTTTCACCGAAAGCTCCCGTGAGTGCCGCGACAGCTCCCGCAGCTGTTCCGATAACCGCGACTGCCGTCATCAGAATTTTCTGCGCGTTTCTGTTTAACTCGGGTGAACGGACGTGCGTGTATTCCTCGGACATCTCGGGCGCTTCCGAAACCGCTTCCGGATTGACGTCAACAACCTCGCCGTCGATGATAATCTCGGTAATTGTCGGCTCGGGCGACTTGTCCGAGGGCTTTTCGGGAATTTTCCCCGAGGTGAAATCTATGATATTTTCCATTCCGTTACTTCTCCTTTTCAACTCTTATTTAAATCTATTTTGAAAAAGTGAAAAATATTCCGCGCGAACGGTTGACAATAACCGAAATTTGTGATAAATTATTATATATGCAACGAGTTTTAAAGGAGAAAAACTATGCGAATGAGAAGAAAAAAGAACCTCGACGAGCGCCTTGCCGCTTGCAAAGAGGTTATGCTGTATATGCAGTGCCAGAACGAACACGCAAACGACGCGCTTTCCGAGGAGTTTTTCGCGGACAGCCGCAAAATCTTCGGGAACGACAACCCGCTGTACCTTGAAATCGGCTGCGGTAAGGGCGGCTTTGCTATTGAGTTTGCGCGGCAAAATCCCGATATAAATCTGATTGCCGTGGAGAAAACGCCGAATGTGCTCGTAACGGGAATGGAGGAGCAGATGAAGCTGCGCCTGCCGAACCTCAAATTCTGCATGGGACAGGCTGAGTATCTCGAGCACCTTTTCCACGACGGCACAATCGACCGGATTTTCCTCAATTTCAGCTGCCCGTTCCCGAAAAATCGCTACGCAATGCACCGTCTCACCCACGCGCGTTTTCTCGCGATTTATCATAAGATAATGAAGGAGAACGCCGAAATTCACCAGAAAACCGATAATATGCATTTCTTTGAGTTTTCGCTCGAGCAGCTCTCGAACAACGGTTTCCCGCTGAAAAATATCAGCCTTGATTTACATAACAGCGGCTTTGAGGGGAACATTATGACGGAGTATGAAAAAAGATTTACCGACCTCGGACAGCCGATTTACAGGCTCGAGGCGGTAAACAGGAGAGAAAATTGATGAAAAAAACTACGGGGCATTTTCGCAGCGCATCGGGACTTTGCGATATTCGGTTTTACATCTACGCGCCCGAAAAGCCGAAAGCGGTTGTGCTGATGTCGCACGGAATGTGCGAGTATATCGAGCGTTACGAGGAATTTGCGGAGTTTTTGTGCGAGAACGAAATTGCTTTCTGCGGAAGCGACCACCTCGGGCACGGAAACTCGGTTTCGGACGATGATATGCTCGGCTATTTCGGGAGCAGGCGCGGCTATATAAATATGGTTCGCGACCTCAATAGAATGCGGAAAATCGCGGAGCGTAAGTTCCCGGGGCTTCCGATGTTTCTTATCGGGCACAGTATGGGCAGCTTTCTCGGGCGGATTTTCCTGTCAAAGTATCCGGTGCATTTTAACGGCGCGATTTTCACGGGAACTGCGGGCGGTATCACGGGTTCTGCGCCGCTGCGGGCTGTTCTCGACCTCACCTCTCGCACAAACGGCGAGCTTTACCGACCGAAGCTCTGCACAAAGCTTGCGTTCGGGCTGTTCAATCTGCGCACGGAAAACCGCCGCACACCGAACGACTGGCTGTCTCGGGACGACAAAACCGTGGACAAATTCTGCGCGGATAAAAAGTGCAATTTCACGTTTACTACGGCGGGCTACCGCGATATGTTGAACGCGCTTTTGTGCTGCAACTCCGCGCCTGTTATCGAGAACACGCCGACCGATATACCGCTGCTTTTCCTCAGCGGCGGAATGGACCCTATCGGCGAGTACGGCAGGGGAGTACGCGCGGCGGTTGTCAAGTATTTGGAGCGCGGCTGCGAGGTTAATCTTCGCATTTACCGTGAGGCGCGGCACGAGCTGTTGTTTGAGCTGAACAGGCGCGAGGTAATGGAAGATATGCTGCGATTTATGATTGACAGAATTTAAAGACTGACGCGCGCAATTCTCGGTGAACGCTCACCCTTGCATTTCCCGCGGCGTTAGCTTGCTCAGCTTTGTGCAATATCACGGGGCGGGTGAACGATTGTTGTTTTGCCGAATTGTAATAGTTGACATTTTTCGCCAAATGTGGTACAATATATTTATTGTTTATTTCAACAGAAAGCGAGCTGAAAATTTTGCTTGAGATACAGGATTTAAAATGGAGTCTGCCGAGCGGAGACGGGATTATAAACGGCGTTACGTTCAAGACAAAGGGCGGGCTTACGGTTGTCACGGGACCTAACGGCGGCGGAAAAACTTCGCTTGCGAAGCTGATTGCGGGAGTTGAACTGCCGACATCGGGAAAAATTCTCCTTGACGGCGAGGATATCACGGGACTTTCGGTAACCGACCGCGCGAAAAAGGGAGTTGCCTACGCGTTTCAGCAGCCTGTGCGGTTCAAAGGGATAACGGTTCGGGATTTGCTGGAGCTTGCGGCGGGCGAGAATTTGAAGTACACCTCGCTTTGCGATTTGCTCGGGAAAGTCGGACTTTGCGCGGAGGAGTACATTGACCGCGAGATGAACGCGGCGCTTTCGGGCGGCGAAGCAAAGCGTATCGAAATCGCGACCGTTCTTGCGAGAAAAGCGAAGCTGTCCGTGTTTGACGAGCCTGAGGCGGGAATTGACTTGTGGAGCTTCTCGCGGCTTGTGGAAACGTTTGAGGAAATCCGTTCCAAGAACGAGGGCGAGCTGATTGTAATTTCTCACCAAGAGCGTATTCTGAAAATCGCCGATGAAATTGTGGTTATCGCGGACGGAAAAATCAGAATTTCGGGACCGAGAGAGGAAATTCTCCCGCAGCTTTTGGCGGGCGAGTACACCTGTTCCTGCCCGAAGCGCGGCTGAAAATCGAGAGGCAAGAGGTAAAGATGATGGAGAACAGTTTTAATGATATCACGGCGGGAATGCTGAAAATCATTTCCGATTACGATATAGACACGGGCTTCAAGGGCGCTTACAATATCCGTGAGGACAGCGCCTGCGCGGGGCGTCAGTCGTCCGAAAATATCACGATTGCGCCGAAATCCGACAAGCCGGGAATTGACATAATCGTAAAGCCGAACACAAAGGGCGAAACGGTTTATATACCTGCGTGCGTGACGCACACGGCGGTTGATGATTTGGTTTACAACGATTTTCATATTGGGAAAAACGCTGATGTTGTGATTGTAGCGGGGTGCGGAGTTCACAACGATGGTGAAGAGGACGCGCGCCACAACGGTATTCATAGATTTTTCCTTGACGAGGGCGCTTCTGTTTTGTACAAGGAAAAGCATATCGGAACGGGTGACGGAAAGGGCTTGAAGAAGATTGACCCGGTGACCGAGTGTTACTTAAAGGACAACTCGCGGCTGGAGATGGACACAATTCAGCTGGGCGGCGTTGACCGTTCCACGAGAACGACAAGCGCGGAGCTTGCCAAAGGCGCGAAGATTATTGTGCGCGAGAGGATTATGACGGACAATGCGGAGGAGGCTATCACGAAATTCAGCGTGAAGCTGAACGGTGAGGACAGCGGTGCGGATTTGGTGTCGCGGTCGGTTGCGAGGGGGAACTCGCATCAGGCGTTTTACAGTGTTGTCGAAGGGAACAATCGGTGTACGGGACATTCGGCTTGTGATGCGATTATCGCGGAGAACGGAAGGGTGGATGCGCAGCCGGCGTTGAATGCGAGCAATGTTGATGCGGAGTTGATACACGAGGCGGCGATTGGAAAAATCGCGGGTGAGCAGCTGTTGAAGTTGTGTTCGCTTGGGTTAACGCGGGAAGAGGCTGAGGAGAAGATTATCAGCGGGTTCTTGAAGTGATTGAAAAAAGTGACGCGTAGCGTACAAAAGTCTTTTTGGAGTTCCAAGAACCTTTTTCTTCAGAAAAAGGTTCTTGGTCGCCGAAGGCACTGGAGCGAAGCGTAAAAAATCAAAAAAATGGATTTTTTCAAACTAATCGTTTACAAACCGACTTGAAATCCGGTAAGCAACCATTGCCAAATTTTTTTGCGAACGCAAAAAAATTCGCAAACCCCATTCCACAAACCTAACCTTAACGGAAAACTCGGAGTTTACGCCCCGAGTTTTTTCTTATTCAAAGTCCGGTTTATGGGAGAGTTCTTGACGTATGCCGAGTTTTACCATCGGTATTGCTTTCCGGAAGGTGCGGGCGATTTTTCGGGCATCGAACCCGAAAAATCGCTTGGGGAACACCCCTCGGGGTTTTCCCCAAACCCTTTTCCTCAAGGGGGGAAACTCTTGTTTCCCAATAATAAAGCGGATTTTTGCGTAAGCAAAAAACGCAAAGAGGAAAACGAAGTTTTCCTCAAGCCCTTTGCGCTTGCTGACGCGTTTTGCGCGGCTTCGCCGCGAGTGCGGCGCTTCGCACCGAGTGCCTCCGGCGGCTTAAAACCTTTTTCTGAAGAAAAAGGTTTTAAGAATTCCAAAAAGACTTTAGGCTTCGCGTGCCCTTTTACAGCTCTTCACAAAAACAAATCCCCATCAAGATGACGGGGATTTTTATATGCCGCGAATTTGTGAATTTTATTACAGTTTGAGGCAGGGTTGTGCGAAAATTTTAGGGGGAAAAAGAGTGCTCGCGGCATCGCAAGCGGCGCGGAAAATGCGGCTTTTCGCGCCGATTTTGCCTTGTCACGCTCTCGCAACGCAAACCGTACCCGAGGTCAAGCGAATATCAACCTTCTGCACATTCCCCGAGCCAAGCGTTCCGCTTGTGCCTCTGCCGATGTTCATCAGATTGCCCTTTTCGCCGCCGATATCGGTCTTGAGCACGCCAGACGCGCCGTTAAACGAAAGCTCCGCCGCGCTGTCATCGGGAACCGTAATGTTCGCCTTACCGCTTACCACGTTGACCGAAAGCGCCCCGTTCCACTCGGTGTAATTCACGTCAACGCTTCCCGAGGTAATCGAGATATTTCCCACACCGCAGGCATTCCGATAAGTCGTTTTACCCGAAATGCAGGTGAGCGAGTAGTTCTCCGCGGGCGCGTCTGCGTCAACATTTCCCGAAGCCGTCGAGATTTTAAGCGACTTTGCGGGAATTTCGGAGTTGTTGGTGAAAGTGACATTCCCCGAAGCGGATTTCATCTTGATATCCGCGAAAGTTCCCGAAGCAACGATATCGCCCGAAGCGGTTGCCAGCTCAAAGACATTTGCCTGCGCGTCCTTGATATCCGCGCCGCCGCTTGCCGTGGAGATTTCGATTTTATCGAACGCTTTTCTCGGGAGGAAAACGCTGATTGTGTACTCCTCGGCAGGCTTGTTGAAGAGCCCGAAGAATGAAGCCTCCTCCTTGAAGATGAGCTTTTTGTCCTGCAAAACCGCGCAGAACTTGGGATTTTCCTTGGGGTTGTCGTATTCCGCGAGGATAAAATCCTCATCGTGCGCGGTTACGACAAGCTTTGCAGAGAGCGCGGAGATTTTGATTTGTTCGATTTCGTTTGTGAATTTGTAGACCTGTTTTTCCATAGCAATTTTCCTTTCGTCAGATAAAATTAGTTGGAATGCCGATAAATTGTGGGGTTAGTCTGTTTGGCTTGACACAACGCCGGGCGTAAAGCCCTTGTAGCCGATATCGATTTTGCCCGAGCCGAGGTTGATATTGAAATTATAGAAGCCCTTGCTGCCCATTGTATATTCGCCGGTTTTGTTGTACCGTTGAATTTGTGTGTTCGCGCAGACATCGACAGAGCCCGAGCCGATATTGAAGATAAACTTGGTGTCGGCGCTGGTCGGAACGGAAATCTTTGCGTAGCCGCTGCCCATATCCAGTTTTCCTGTGGGCGACTGGTCATACGAGATATCAACCGAGCCGCTGCCTATTTCGATAACGCCGCTGCCGGTGAGATTTGCGATTTTGCATTCACCCGAGCCTATATTTATGTGGTAAAGTGATGTTTGTATGCCTGTGAACGTTGCCTTGCCCGAACCCATATTGATATTAAACGAGTTTGTTTTTCCGGTCATAGCGCGTGAAAAATCAAGCTCGCCCGAGCCCAAATCTATGCTGTTCTCGCGGGCGTTAATGCCCGAAACTGTCGCCTTGCCCGAGCCCTGAGAAATTTTCAGGCTGTCAAAGGTTTTGCGCGGAACCTTGATGATAACCTGTCTTTCCATAAGATTTCCGCCGAAAAGTCCGAAGAAATCGGGAATGTTGATGTTGAACAATCCGAAGCTCACGCCCGTGCTGATTTTGATTGAGGTATTTGTGCTCTGGTCGCGGCTGAGCGCAACGTTTACGGCACGGGAGCTTGTGTTTCTTACATAAACTCCGATTTTGTTGTTGTCCGAAGGCTCGACAACCGCGCTCACGTCGGACAGCTCAATCGAAAGATTTGAATTTGCGGCAATTTCCGCAGTAAATTCCTCGTGCTTTACGGTGTAGCTTTTGCTCCAGCCGCCGACGCTGTTGCTGTCATCGATGACAGATATGCTATCCATACTTGTAACCGACGAAGTGCCGAGAAACAGCGTTGATATCCAGAACCCCACAAAGCCGATTATGCAAAGCGGGATAAGTGTTGCAAATGCTCTTTTCATCATCTCACCCCTCTCTTATAAATCGTAGATTGCCTTGACGTGGAGCATACCGATGTGTTTCAGAAGCTTAACCCACGGCTTAATCAGAGCACCTGCGATTGACATCACAATTCCGCCGAGCGCGCAGAAGCCTATTCCGAGGAAAATTCTGCTGATGAAGTGATAGCCGAAGCCGAAATTTCCCACGAACGAACCAACTCCGTTTTGAACGAAAAGACCGACGCCGAAAGCGAAAATCGAGATGATACCCGCGATAATCAGCGGCACAAGCCAGCTCCACAGCAGCAAATCCATAATAATCGCTCCGATGAGCTTTCCGCCGTTGACGTTGGCTTCTTTTCCCTTGATGCTCTCGAACGTGAAAGCGTTCTTGGACTTTTCGCCCTTGCAGCAAGCCGCGCCCTCGGGGATTGTTCCCTCGTGAGAACAATTTGTGTTCTCGCGGAAATCGTCGTTCGGTGTGGGAACGGAGCTGTCGTTCTTGTGAGTTGCCTTTTTAACCGCGTCTGCGGCGCTTTGACCTGCGGTTCTTACAGCGTCTGCTGTGGTTTTTCCCGCGTTGATAACTGCGCCCTTGACGCCGTTTTTGCCGAAAGCCTCGGCGAGAGCCTGACCTGTTGCTCTTGCCGCCTCCGCGACAGCCTTACCCGCATTTGAGAAAGCGTCGGCAACTGCGTTCGCGCTGTTATCCGTGGTGGAATTTGTTGTTGAATTTGTGGTGGAGTTGGTGTTGGAATTGTTATCGGAGCTTGTGGTTGAATTTGTGTTTGAGTTGTTGGTGAAATATGAGTCGGGAAGAGTGGTGACATTTGAGTTAGATTGTGTATTGTCCGCGGAATTATCGCGGCTCGGATAAATCTCCTCGGAGATGTGCTCGGGGGTGTACTCGCGAACGCAGTCCGTGTTCTGAATATCCTTTCCGCTCATAAGCGACAAATCCGCAGGAACGCTCTGACCGGGCTTTGTTAGGCTAACCTTTTTGCCGGTGTTTTCGATATCGCGGGCGATTATGCTGTTGAGGCGCGAGCTTTCGAGGTTGAGATAATTTCTCGCAATCTCCTTAACGTCGCCGAGCTTAAACGCCGTTTCCTCTTCGGAAATACCTTGTTCCGCGCTGTCCGTGAAGTGCTGTTCAAAATCACCCTTTATTTCGTCGTAATTTTCCACGCCTATTCTCTTCAGCTCATATTCAAGCAGCGTGAAAAATTCCTCCTTATTATTCGCTGTCATAATTACCAAACTCCCCTTTCAAAAGCTTATCTATGCTTTGCGTAAACTCAAACCATTCCTCGGTCAATCGGGCAAGCTCCTCGCGCCCCGCCTCGGTTAGCTTGTAGTATTTTCTTGGCGGACCTTCGTTCGACTCGACAATGTAGCTGTCGATTAGTCCTCCGTCCTTCAGTCTTTTCATCAGAGGGTAAATCGTACCCTCGGTGATTTCCATACACTTGGAAATGCGGTTTACCAGCTCGTACCCGTAGCAGTCGCCTCGGCTTACTACCGACAGCGCGCACA
>SFLN01000005.1 GCA_004554555.1 [Eubacterium] saphenum
GCCGATTTTGCCGAGAAATTCATCGATTACTATGTGTTCGAGGACGGCTCAATCCGCGGTTACTCAAAGGAAAAGTACAACCTCGACGATGTGAACGAGGGTAAGGTCCTCTTTGAGCTGTACGAGAAAACCGGCAAGGAAAAGTACAAAAAGGCGATTTTCCTCCTCGAAAGTCAGCTTGAGGAACAGCCGCGTACCAATACCGGAAACTTTTGGCACAAGAAGATTTACCCGAACCAGATTTGGCTCGACGGACTTTATATGGGACAGGTTTTCTCGACGCTGTTCAAAAAGTACTTCGGAAACAAGGATTACTCCGATGTTGTAAACCAGTTTAAGAATGTCAGAAAGCTGATGTTTGACGAGGATAAAAAGCTCTACTATCACGGCTGCGACTGCTCCAAAACAGCTTTCTGGGCGGATAAGGAAACCGGCCGCTCGAAGAGCTTCTGGCTGCGCGCGATTGGCTGGTTCTGCATTTCGCTTATCGATAATATCGATTACATTGACGACGAGGGCGCGAAAGCTGAGCTTGTCAAGATTTTCGCGGAGGCGATTGACGGAATTTCGCAGTACGCCGACAGTGAAACCGGAATGTACTACCAGGTTGTTGACCAGGGCGGCAGAGAGGGCAACTACCTCGAAACCAGCGGCAGCTCTATGATTGCGTACGCGATGATGAAGGGCGCGCGGCTTGGGGTTATCGACAAAAAGTATGCTGAAATGGGCAGAAAAACCTTTGACGGCATCTGCAAAAAGTACCTCTCAATCAGCGACAACGGCGACCTCAATCTCGGCGGAATCTGCCTTGTCGCGGGACTTGGCCCCGAGGACAACAAGCGCCGCGACGGAACCTTCGAGTACTACATCTCCGAGCCCGTTGTCGAGAACGACGCTAAGGGCGTTGCGCCTTTCGTCCTCTGCTACACCGAGGTCAAGAGAATGGAAAAAGGCTGATTTTCGTGAGCGTATCGAAAAAAATCATCATAAGCACGGTTTTATCGGCGGTCGTGAAGTTCGGGATTGCGGGCATTTCACTTATGCCGAAAGAAGCTTTAAATGCGGCGTTTTTTTGGAGCATTATTCTGATATTCGTGATAAACCCGCTTTTTATGGTGTTCATCGGTATTTTCAACGGCGCGCAATTCGACAAGCTTTGGTTTGTCCCGATTATTCCCGTGGCGATGTTTGTCGCGGCGCTGTGCGTTTTTCAGACGTTTGATTGGTATAGTCTGATATATCCGCTCGGATATCTGGCTATCGGAGAAATTTCGGCTCTGCTCACGTTTTTAGTGAAACAACAAAAGATAAAGAACAAAGGAAAAGACAATGGTTAGGATTAAAATTGCGTATATCGGCGGCGGCTCGAAGGCTTGGGCGCGCGTTTTTATGAACGATTTGGCGCTTGCGGACGGGCTTTGCGGCGAGATTGCGCTGTACGATATCGATATCCCCGCGGCGGAGCGAAACCGCAAAATCGGCGAGAAAATCAACGCCGCTCCGAATACCGTTTCAAAGTGGGATTATCGAGTTTACTCGGATTTGGGCGAGGCGCTTGACGGCGCGGATTTCGTGGCTTGCTCAATCTTGCCCGGAACGTTTGACGAAATGCAAGCCGATGTTCATCTTCCCGAGAAATACGGGATTTATCAGTCGGTTGGCGATACCGTAGGCCCCGGCGGCGTTCTTCGCGCAATGAGAACCGTGCCCATCTACGAGGGCTTCGCGCGCGCTATCAAGGCGCACTGCCCCGACGCTTGGGTTATAAATCTCACCAACCCCATGACCGCCTGCACCAAAACGCTTTACGACGTTTTCCCCGAAATCAAGGCGTTCGGCTGCTGTCACGAGGTATTTCACGCGCAGGAATTTCTTTGCTGTGCGGCGGCTGAGCTGTTCGGTGTACCGAAGCCCACGCGCCACGAAATGAAAATCGACGCGTGCGGTATCAACCACTTCACCTGGATTACCGAAGCAAATTTCGAGGGCAGAGATATGCTCAAAGCGCTGCCCGATTTTATAGAAAAATACTACGACGAGGGCTACTGCGAGCAAATCGGCTTCAATCCCCAGGATTTCCGCGGCGACAACCCGTTCCTCTACGGAAACAAGGTCAAGATGGACCTGTTTATGCGGTTTGGCGTACTCGCGGCGGCGGGTGACAGGCACCTTGTCGAGTTTATGAACAACTCCTGGTATCTCGATGACGAGAGTTCCCCCGACAAGTGGCTCTACCACCTCACTAAAGTGGATTACCGCAAGAAGGATATGCTCGATAAAATCGCGCAGTCCGAGAGGATTGCCAGCGGGGAAGAGCAAATCGAGGTCAAAAAGAGCGACGAAGAGGTTGTCGAGCTTATGAAGGCTCTTCTCGGGCTTATCCCGCCGATTGTGTCCAACGCCAATATGCCGAATGTCGGGCAGATGCGCGATATGCCGCTCGGAGCTGTTGTCGAAACGAACTGCGTGTTCTCAAGAAACAGCGTCAAGCCAATCACCGCAAAGCCGCTTCCCGCGAACGTAAGCGCGCTTGTTCTCAGAAACTGCCTCAATATTGAGAATATGTACAACGGTATCAAGCACCGCGATTTCCGCGAGATTTTCGAGGCGTTTGTTAACCAGCCGCTTTGCTCAAAAATCAGCGTTCACGACGCATCGCGGCTATTTATTGAAATGATAAAGGAAACGGGCGACTACCTCAAAGAATACTTCCCGCCCATTGATTTGGGTATATGATTGACGCATTTGTTTTCGCCGCAAACGCGGTTTTACCGATTGTGCTGCTGATTGCGCTCGGTTATATTCTCAAAAGAATCGGCTTTATCAAAAAGGAATTTTTCGACGTCGGAAACAAGCTGACATTCAGGGTTTTGCTCCCCGCGATGCTTTTCTACAACGTCTACAATATCAAAAGTCTGCGTGAGGTCAACGTCTATTTCGTGCTTTACGGGCTTTTGGGTGTTATTGCGATTTTCTTCATCGGAATCGGCGTTGTGTGCGCGTTTACCAAGGACTCGGGCAAGCGCGGCGCGTTAATCCAAGCGGTTTTCCGTTCGAATTACGCGATAATCGGACTTCCCCTCGCAGAGTCGCTCTTCGGGAGCGCGGGTGCTGCTGCGGCGGGCGTTATGAGCGCGTTTTGCGTGCCGCTGTTCAACATTCTGGGCGTCGTCACTCTCTCGATTTTCAACAACGACAACCAAAAGGGCAAAATCAACGTCAAGAAAATTCTCCTCGGGATTATCAAAAATCCCCTTATCCTCGGCACTCTGGCAGGTCTTGCCGTGCTGGGTATCCGCGAGCTTTTCGTGATGTGGGGCTGGTCGTTCCGGTTTTCGGACGTCACGTTCCTCTACAAAACGCTTGAGAGCGTCAAGTCAATCTGCACGCCGTTTGCGCTCATTGTTCTCGGCGGTAGATTTGAGTTCTCGGCGGTCAAAAGACTTCGCAAAGAAATCGTTTTCGGTACTGTTGTCAGGACGGTTGCCGTGCCCGTGCTCGGGCTTGGCGGCGCGCTCCTGCTCAAAATGACCGTTCTCCCCGAGCTTGCCGGCGAGCACTTCGCGACCTACGTCGGCGTTTTCGCAACCCCCGTTGCCGTCGCAAGCGCCATTATGGCTAAGGAAATGCACGCGGACGACGAGCTTGCGGGACAGCTTGTCGTGTGGACGAGCCTGATTAGCACCGTCACCATTTTCGCGTATGTCACTATTCTGCGTTCTATCGGCATTTTTTAGTAAGACAGGGAATAATCCCTTATAATAAAACAACAACAAGAATTTATGGAGGTAACAATTATGATTCTTGACAAATTCAGTCTTGCAGGTAAGGTAGCTATCGTTACGGGAAGCGACACCGGTCTCGGACAGGGCTTCTCAAAGGCTTTCGTTGAGGCAGGCGCAAAGGTTCTCGGCGTTTCCGTCGTTCCTTCTACCGCTACTCAGGAAATGCTCGGCGAGGAGAATTTCCAGTTTATGTGCGCTGACCTCTCCACCCTCGACCCCATCGACAGCATCATCAACACCTGCCTCGAGAAGTTCGGTCAGATTGACATTCTCGTAAACAACGCGGGCGTTATCAAGCGCGAGGACACCATCGATTTCAGCGTTGAAAACTGGGACCTTGTTATGAACGTAAACTGCCGCACCCTCTTCTTCCTCTCCCAGGCTTGCGCTAAGCAGTTCGTTAAGCAGGGCCACGGCGGTAAGATTATCTCCGTTGCTTCCATGCTTTCTTATCAGGGCGGTATCCGCGTTCCTTCCTACACCGCTTCCAAGTCCGCTGTCAAGGGCATCACAATGACCATGGCAAACGAGTGGGCTTCTAAGGGTATCAACGTAAACGCAATCGCTCCCGGCTATATGGCAACCAACAACACCAAGGCTCTGCGCGCTGACGCTGACAGAAGCGAGGCTATCCTCGACAGAATACCCGCAGGTCGCTGGGGTACTCCCGATGATATCATGGGCGCTGCCGTATTCCTTGCGTCTTCCGCTTCCGACTATGTAAACGGCTTCACAATCGCTGTTGACGGCGGCTGGCTCGGCAGATAATCTCAGTTGAATAAACTATTCGGAGGAATTTGAAATGGACAACAAAAAGTTTCTTGAACAGCTTGAGTGCACGGGCGTTGTTCCCGTAATCAAGCTCGAAAACACCGATGACGCCGTAAATCTCGCAAAGGCTCTTTACGACGGCGGTATTCACTGCGCTGAGGTTACCTTCCGCGCAGCAGGCGCTGACAAGGTTATCAAGGCAATGACCGACGCTTATCCCGATATGCTCGTTGGCGCAGGCACCGTGCTCACTATCGAGCAGTGCGACGCGGCTATCGCAGCAGGCGCTAAGTTCTGCGTTGCTCCCGGTCTTAACCCCGCAGTTGTTAAGCACTGCCTCGACAAGGGTGTTCCCTTTGCTCCCGGCGTTGCTAACGGCTCGCAGATTGAACAGGCTCTCGAGCTCGGTCTTGACTTCGTTAAGTTCTTCCCCGCAGAGCAGGCAGGCGGTCTGCCTTATATCAAGGCTGTTTCCGCTCCTTACTCCATGATGAAGTTTATGCCCACCGGCGGCGTTAACGAGAACAACCTCAACAACTACCTCGCATTCAAGAAAATCGTTTGCTGCGGCGGTTCCTGGATTGTTCCCGACAAGCTCGTCAAGGGTCAGAAGTGGGACGAAATCACCGCTCTGTGCAAGGCTGCCGTTAACAAGATGCTCGACTTCCAGCTCGTTCACGTTGGTATCAACTGCCAGAACGAGGACGAGGCAAAGAGCACTACCGCTAAGTTTATGGATATGTTCGGCTGGGACCAGAAGGTCGGCAACTCCAGCGTCTTCGCAGGTACTCAGATTGAGTGCATGAAGGCTCCTTTCAAGGGTGCTATGGGTCACATCGCCGTTTCTACTCCCAACGTTCGCAGAGCTGTTTTCCAGCTCCAGCAGAAGGGTGTTAAGTTCGATATGGACAGCGCTAAGTATGACGCAGACGGCAGAATGACCGTTATCTATCTCGCTGAGGAATACAGCGGATTTGCTATTCACCTTGTAGAGAAAAAGTAATTGAATTTTATTTATAAAGGAGATTTTACCGATGGCTAAGGTAGTTACTATGGGCGAGATTATGCTCCGCCTTTCCACACCCAACAACGAAAAGTTTATCCAGGCAGACGAGTTTGACGTTTGCTACGGCGGCGGCGAGGCTAACGTTGCTGTTTCCCTCGCAAATTACGGTCACGACGCTGAGTTCGTAACCGCTGTTCCCAACAACGAAATCGGTGAGTGCGCTGTCGCAGCTCTCCGCAAGTACGGCGTTGAGACCAAGCACATCGCTAAGACCGGCGAAAGACTCGGTATCTACTTCCTCGAGAGCGGCTCTTCTATGCGTCCTTCCAAGGTTGTTTACGACAGAGCTCATTCCTCGATTTCTACCGCTACCGCTGCTGATTTCGATTTCGACGCTATCTTCGAGGGCGCTGACTGGTTCCACTTCACCGGTATCACACCCGCTGTTTCCGACGCTGCCGCTGTTCTTACCGAAGAGGCTCTCAAGGCTGCCAAGAAGCACGGCGTTAAGGTTTCCGTTGACCTCAACTTCCGCAAGAAGCTCTGGAGCAGCGAGAAGGCTCAGAAGGTTATGAAGAACCTTATGCAGTACGTTGACGTTTGCATCGGCAACGAAGAGGACGCTGAGCTCGTTCTCGGCTACAAGCCCGGCAACACCGACGTTACTCAGGGCGACCTCGAGCTCGCAGGCTACAAGTCCATCTTCGAGCAGATGGTTGCAGACTACAACTTTGAGTACTGCATCTCCTCTCTGCGCGTTTCCCACTCTGCTTCCGACAACGGCTGGTCCGCTTGCATTTACAGCAGAGATACCAAGGAGTTCTACCACTCCAAGGAATACTCCATTCACCCCATCGTTGACCGCGTAGGCGGCGGCGACTCCTTCGCAGGCGGCGTTATCTGCGGTCTGCTCGACGGCAAGGATTTCAAGGCTGCGCTCGAATACGGCGTTGCTGCTTCCGCCCTCAAGCACACAATCCCCGGCGACTTCAACCTCGTTTCCCGCAAGGAAGTTGAAACTCTCGCAGGCGGCGACGCTTCCGGACGCGTTCAGAGATAATGAAGCTGTTTATTCGCGCCCACGATTTGGGCGTTAAAGGCGAGGAAAATATTGTAAATCGCCTCGACGAGCTGGGACTTTCCGGTGTTCAGCTTGTCGCGTACAAATGCCTTGACGACGTTGCTTACACGCCCGGCGCAATCACCAAAGAGCGCGCCGAGGCGTTCAGCGCGGTTTTCAAAGAAGCAGGGAAGACCGTTCCGCTTATCGGTGCGTATTTCAACCCCGTTCACCCGAACGAGGAGAAAATTGTCAACGGAAAGGCGGTTTTCAAGGACTATCTCGCGCACTGCCACGAGCTCGGCTGCGAGGTTGTCGGCTCGGAAACCGGCTCCTACAACGGCGACAAGTGGACTTATCACCCGCAAAACCGCACCGAAGAAGCTGTACAGCGCGTGATATCAACGTTTTCGGAGCTTGCCGACTATGCCAAGAGCCACAACGCTTTTATCGGTATGGAAGGCGCTTTCGGGCACGTTTGCTGGAACGTCAAGACGCTTGACAGAGCGGTTAAGGCTATCGGTCGCGACAACATCAGGATTATCTTCGATTTGTACAACTATCTTGACAAATCAAACGTCAACGAAATGTACGATATCCTGCACGAAGGTCTCGAAACGTTCGGCGATAACATTCAAGTCTTCCACATCAAGGACTGCGTAATCGCTGAGGACGGCTCGCTCAAGCAGGTCGGCGTGGGGAAGGGGATTTTCGACTACTCGAGGATTATCCCCGAAATCCGCAAGGTCTGCCCCGACGCAAACCTCGTTTTCGAGGGAACAACAGGCGAGGATATCCCCGCCGCAGTTGCTCATATAAAGCAATTTATTTAAGGAGAAAACCATGACTTTAGATATCAGATATGCTAATCACCCCGATGATTCAAAGCATTACGATACGGAAACCCTGCGTAAGCACTACCTCATCGACAAGGTTTTCGTTAAGGACGAAATCGCGCTTACCTATTCTCACCAGGACAGAATGATTGCAGGCGGCGCAATGCCTGTTGACAAGGAGCTTGCGCTCGGTTCCACAAAGGAACTCGGCACGGAGTACTTCCTCGAGCGCCGCGAGATGGGTATCATCAACGTCGGCGGCAAGGGTACTGTTGTTCTTGACGGCACGGAGTATCCGCTTAACTTCAAGGACGGCATTTATATCGGTATGGGAACCAAGGAAATTGTCTTCAAGTCGGACGACAAGGCAAATCCTGCGAAGTTCTACATCAACTCCTGCCCCGCGCACAAGACTTATCCCACCGTTTACATCACCAAGGATAAGGCTGTTCACCGTCCTCTCGGCTCCGACGAGAATATGAACAAGCGCGTCGTTAACCAGTACATCAACCCCGCGGTCTGCGAAAGCTGCCAGCTCGCTATGGGTATGACGGAGCTTGCTCCCGGCAACAGCTGGAACACAATGCCCTCCCACACCCACGAAAGAAGAATGGAAGTTTACTTCTATTTCGAGGTTCCCGGCGACAACATCGTGTTCCACATGATGGGTCAGCCTAAGGAAACCCGCCACATCATTCTTCACAACGAACAGGCGGTTATCTCGCCCTCGTGGTCTATCCACTCCGGCACCGCTACCTCCAACTACACCTTCATTTGGGGTATGTGCGGCGAAAACCAGACCTACGACGATATGGACAATATTGGCAATCTCGACCTCAAATAATCGCCCCGCGGTTATTGAATAGAATTTTTTTGAAAGTGGAGTACCGTTATGTCATTTTTAACATTAAGAGGAATCAACAAAATCTACCCGAACGGCTTTCACGCCGTACACGATTTCAATCTGGAGATTGAAAAGGGCGAGTTTATCGTTTTCGTAGGCTCGTCGGGCTGCGGAAAATCAACCACTCTGCGTATGATCGCAGGTCTTGAAAACATCAGCAAGGGTGATTTCTTCATTAACGGCGAGAGAGTTAACGAAAAAGGTCCGCGTGAGCGCGGCGTCGCAATGGTTTTCCAGAGCTACGCCCTGTACCCCCACATGACCGTTTACGATAACCTCGCTTTCGGCTTGACGCTCCAGGGCGTTGACGACGACGTTATCGAAGAGAGAGTTTACGCAACAGCAAAAATTCTCGGTCTTACCGATTATCTTGACAGATTCCCGCGTGCGCTTTCGGGCGGTCAAAGACAGAGAGTCGCGGTTGGACGCGCAATAATCCGCAAGGTTGACATCTTCCTTATGGACGAGCCGCTTTCTAACCTGGACGCAAAACAGCGTGTTACCATGCGCTCCGAAATTACCCAAATTCACCGCCAGACCGGCGCTACTACCATCTATGTAACCCACGACCAGACCGAGGCTATGACCATGGCCGACAGAATCGTCGTTATGAAGGACGGTTACATTCAGCAGGTTGGTACGCCTTATGACCTCTATTTCAACCCCGTTAATATGTTCGTTGCAGGCTTTATCGGCGAGCCGCCTATGAACTTCATCGAATCGAAGGTCAGAGACGGCAAGCTCAACATCAACGGCAACATCATCGACCTCTATGCAATTGCCGACAAGAGCACTGTCGACAAGTACGAGGGTGAGGAGCTCGTTCTCGGCTTCCGTCCCGAGGCTATCAAGCTCTGCAAGAACGAGGACGTTCGCAAGGCGTTCAAGATTAACTGCGCGGTTGAGCTCACCGAGCTGCTCGGCGATAACACAAACGTTTACGTCGATATCCAGGGTATTAAAACTATTCTCAAGGTTGACCCGCATGAATCTCCCGCTATTAACGAGGAGCTTCAGTTCGCTATTCCTTTCGAGAGCGTTTACCTCTTCGATAAGGCAACCGAAAAGCGCATAAAATTCCAGCTCACTGCTGAATAAAAACAGAAAAAGGCAATAGAATGGCAGAAAACATAAACATAAGCGAAAAAGACCGTAAGCGGCGGGAGTTTATCCTCACGGGAAACCCCATGGCGGTTGTCCTCAAGATTACTCTCCCGCTTATGGCAATGAGCGCTTTTACCTACCTAAGCGGAATTATCGATACCATTGTCGTTTCTCAAAGCGATAACAACGCGCTTTCGTCGGTTGTTATGATTTCCCAGATTAAGAACCTGTTCACGGCTCTCGGCGGAGGTTTTTCAACCGGAAGCTCCATCATCGTGTCAAGGCTTATCGGACGCGGCGAGTACGAAAAGGCGAAAAAAGTTGCCAACACCACTACGACGCTGTTTTTCCTCTCGGCTTTGGGGATAATAGCAGTGTTGGAGGTATTTGCGAGCGGTATTCTTCACATCGCAGGTCTTACCGAGGAACTTATAAATCTCGGTTTGGGCTATTTCCGCGTTCAGATTATCTCAATCGGCGTTTCGATGTTCAACTCGGTTTTCCTCGGGTTGGAAAAGGCAAGAGGCGCTACTGTGAATATCCTGTTCGTCAATATTATGTCGATGTCCATCAAGCTCGCGTGCACGGTTATCTTCGTGAGTATGCTGAATCTTGGCACAACGATGGTTGCGGGCGCAACGCTTTTGGCGGATATCTCGGTTTCGGTATACGCAGCGGTTAATCTTATCAGAAAAAATTTCCTGTTTCACTATTCCCCCAAAAACACGATGTTTACAAAGGACTACTTCAAGCCGCTTTGTTCACTGTCTATTCCCGTGTTTTTGGGAAAATTTGTTTTTTCGATGGGCAAGGTTTTGGTCAACTCCATGGCGATGACCTACGGCGATGAAGCCCCCGGCGCGCTCGGCGTTTCCAACAACATCAGCGGAAGCGTCACCAGCATCACAAACTGCACCGAGGACGCGGAATCGTCTGTCGTGAGCTACAACCTGAGCGAAAAGCACTATTCGCGTATGATTAAGCTGTTTTTCTGCACGCTCACCGTTAACCTTGTGCTGTCAACAATCGGGTTCATTTTGCTCACCGTTTTCGGAGAACCGCTTTCCGCGTTCTTTGCAAACGGCAGTCCCGAAAAAGCTCAGCTTATCAACAAAATCTTCTCCTACGAGAGAATCGGCATAATCGCGCTCGGCGTCAATTCCGCAGTAAACGGTCTGATTTATGGAATCGGCTGGACAAAGCTTTCGATGGTGTGCAACCTGTCGCGGCTTTTCGTGTTCAGAATCCCGACTATGCTGATTATGATAAACTGTTTCCCCGAAATCGGCGCGGAGAGCCTCGGTATCGCGATGCTTATCTCAAACGTCGGTATCGGATTAATGTCGGTGGTTATAGGCATTGTCTGCCTTATCAATATCAAAAATCACAAAACCAAAGATAATGTAAAGTTGTGAGGTAACAAAAATGAAAGACCTTAACAGAAGCACTTTTGAAGCGGTTGACAGACCTGTGAAAATCCTCCAGTTCGGCGAGGGTAACTTTCTCAGAGCGTTTGTTGACTGGATTTTGCAGAACTTGAACGACGCAGGCGTTATCAACGCGGACGTTGCCGTTGTTCAGCCGATGCCTATGGGCAGAGTTGCCGACCTCGAAAAACAGGGCGGTCTTTACACGCTTTGCCTCGAGGGTATCGACAAGGGTGAAAAGGTTCAGAGCAAGCGTATTATCGACGTCCTCAAGGACTTCATCAACCCGTTTGAGCAGTACGACAAGTTCCTCAATTACGCTAAGAGCGAGGACCTCGAAATCGTTATTTCCAACACAACCGAGGCGGGTATCGCTCTCGATGAATCGGATACCGATTTCACGAAGTGCCCGAAGAGCTTCCCCGGCAAGCTCCTCGCGTTCCTTAAAACAAGATACGACCACTTCAACGGCGACGCGACAAAGGGCTTGGCTATCATTCCCTGCGAGCTTATCGACCACAACGGTGACGAGCTCAAGCGCGTTATGAACGAGCTTGCCAAGATTAAGGGTATGGACGCAGCGTTCATCGACTGGATGAACAACGCTTGCCACTACACCAGCACCCTCGTTGACCGCATCGTTCCCGGTTACCCGAGAGATAACGCCGCGCAGATTTGCGAGGAAATGGGCTATCAGGACAACAATATCGTAAAGGGCGAGATTTTCCACCTCTGGGTTCTCCAGAAGGAGCCGTTTGTTCAGGAGAAGCTCCCCGCGGACAAGTCCGGTCTGAACGTAATCTTCGCGGACGATATCACGCCTTACAAGCAGCGCAAGGTTAAAATTCTGAACGGTACTCACACCGCTATCGTTCCCGTGGCTTATATGGCGGGAATTGACACGGTTCGCGAGTCTGTCGAGGACGCGGACGTTGGACGTTTCGCCGCTGAGCTCATCAACGACGAAATCAAGCCCACTATCGACCTTCCGAAGGACCAGATGGACGCTTTCGCAAACAGCGTTGTCGAGCGCTTCAAGAACCCGTTTATCCGTCACGAGCTGATGAGCATTGCCCTCAACTCCACCACGAAGTTCAGAACTCGTCTGCTTCCCACCTACAACGACTATCGCAAGAAGTTCGGCAAGTCACCGAAGCACATTCTGTTCTCGCTGGCTTCGCTTACTGTTTTCTATCGCGGAAAGCGCGGCGATGAGGATATCAAGCTCGCCGATGACCAGAAGTTCCTCGATTTCTGGAAAGAGGTTTGGGCAATCTCCGATTACAGCGCGATGGCGAAGAAAGTTCTCGGAGCGGCTGACGTTTGGGAGCAAAATCTCGACGAGGACGACAACGCAGCGCTTGTTGCCGGCTACATTGAGAGCATCGTGAAGAACGGCGAAAGAGCGGCTCTTAAAGCTTTTCTGGGAGAATAATATGAAGAATACGATTGTAATTTCCCCGCTTGATTCCGTGGCGGTTGCGCTTGTTCCTCTCAAAAAGGGCGAGGAGCACGAGGGCGTGACGCTCATCGAGGATATCGAAAAGGGACACAAATTCGCTTTGAAGCCCATAAAAACGGGTGAAAAGGTGATTAAATACGGCGAGGTTATCGGTCGTGCAACCCGCGATATCGCTGTCGGCGAGCACGTTCACAGCCACAATATGGCGACAAATCTCGAGGGTACTCTCGAATACTCCTTCAACAAGAAGGAGATTTCGCCCGCCGAGAGCAAAACTGCGCCGAAGGTTATGGTTTATGAGCGCAAGAACGGCGATATCGGCATAAGAAACGAGCTTTGGGTTATCCCGACCGTTGGCTGTGTGAACGCGCAGGCGCGTGTTATCGTCGATACTTTTAATAAAAAGCACCCCGAGCTTCAGGGCGTGGACGGCGTGTTCACCTACACCCACCCCTACGGCTGCTCGCAAATCGGCGAGGACCACGAGCGCACCCGCACCATTCTTCAAAGAATGGTGAAGCACCCGAACGCAGGCGGCGTGCTCGTTCTCGGACTTGGCTGCGAGAACAACCGTATGGACGTTTTCAAGGAAACGCTCGGCGACTACAATGAGGAGCGCACCGAATTTTTGATTGCGCAGGACGTTGAGGACGAAATCGCTGAGGGTGTTGCCGCGCTCGAACGGCTCTACGAAAAGGCTAAAAACGACAAGCGCGTTGAAAAGGATATGAGCTGCCTCAAGGTTGGTCTGAAGTGCGGCGGCTCGGACGGTTTGTCCGGAATTACCGCAAACCCGCTTGTTGGACGCTTCTCCGACTTTATGGCGGCTATCGGCGGCACGTCCGTCCTCACCGAGGTTCCCGAGATGTTCGGCGCCGAGCAGCTCCTCATGGACAGAGCTAAGGACGAGCAGACGTTTGACAAGATTGTTAAGCTGGTTAACGGTTTCAAGGAGTACTATCAGAAGCACGACCAGCCCGTTTACGAAAACCCCTCGCCCGGAAACAAGGCGGGCGGTATCACAACGCTCGAGGACAAGTCCCTTGGCTGCACGCAGAAATCCGGTTCGAGAGAGGTCTGCGACGTGCTTTTTGACGGAGATAAGCTCACCGCGCACGGCTTGAATCTGCTCAATGGTCCGGGCAACGATATGGTTGCCGTAACAAATCTCGCTTCGGCGGGCTGCCACATCGTCCTCTTCACCACGGGCCGCGGCACTCCGTTTGGCGGCTTTGTTCCGACAATTAAGATTTCCACAAACTCCGACCTTGCCGCACGCAAGAAGAACTGGATTGATTTCAACGCGGGTACTATTGTCACGGGCGATTCGTTTGAGCAGAAGCTTGACGAGCTGATTAAACTCGTTGCGGACACCGCAAGCGGCAAGCTCACGGTCAACGAGCGCTATAATTCGCGTGAAATCGCGATTTTCAAGACGGGTGTAACACTCTAATTTCTGTAAATTAACAGGAGATAAGATTATGAAGAAATTTATGGACGAGGATTTTGTCCTCAAAAATGAAACGGCGAAAACCCTTTACCACAAGTACGCGAAGGATATGCCGATTTTCGACTATCACTGCCATCTGCCCATTCAGGAAATCTACGAGGACAGAAAGTTCGCGAATATCACCGAGTGCTGGCTCGGCGGCGACCACTACAAGTGGCGTTTGATGCGCGAGCTAGGCGTTGACGAGAGCTACATCACCGGCGACAAGGACGACTATGAGAAGTTTTTGAAGTACGCCGAGGTTATGCCCTACGCAATCGGCAACCCCATTTTCCACTGGACTCACCTCGAGCTTCAGCGCTATTTCGGCATCAACGAGGTTCTCTCGCCCAAGACCGCGAAGGAAATCTTCGACAAGTGCAACGAGAAGCTCCAGACGCTCACCGCGCGCAAGCTGATTACTATGAGCAACGTCAAGAAGATTTTCACAACCGATGACCCGATTGACGATTTGCACTTCCACAAGCTCCTCAAAGAGGACAAGAGCTTTGATGTTGAGGTTGCGCCCGCGTTCCGCCCCGACAAGGTAGTGAACATCGAGCTTCCCACATACGTTCCTTATATCGCAAAGCTTGCGGACGCTGCTGATGTCAAGATTGACGGCATCGACAGCCTTTGCGAGGCGCTCACCAAGAGAATTGAGTATTTCGACAGCGTTGGCTGCGTTTGCTCCGACCACGCGCTCGACGTTGTTATGTTCGCGCCCGCTACAAAGGAGCAGGTTGACAAGATTGTCAAGAAGGCGCTTTCCGGCGACGACCTCACTCAGCAGGAAATCGAGCAGTACAAGGGCTACGTTCTTGTTCACCTCGGCAAGCAGTACGCGCGTCTGCACTGGGTTCAGCAGTACCACATCGGCGCGCTTCGCAACAACTCGGCGCGTTATATGAGAGAGCTTGGTCCGGACACCGGCTTTGACGCAATCGAGGACCAGACCTTCGCGAAGAAGCTCTCGATGCTCATGGACACGCTCGACAGCACGAACGAGCTCCCCAAGACCATTCTGTACTGCCTCAACCCGCGCGACAACGAGGTTCTCGCAACCATCAGAAACTGCTTCCAGCAGGCGGGTACGGTTGGCAAAATCCAGTTTGGTTCGGCTTGGTGGTTCAATGACCAGAAGGACGGTATGGAAAAGCAGCTTATGGCGCTCTCGCAGCTCGGCTTGCTCAGCAAGTTCGTGGGAATGCTCACCGACAGCCGTAGCTTCCTCTCCTACACCCGTCACGAGTACTTCAGAAGAATTGTCTGCAATATGCTCGGCGAGCTTATCGAAGAGGGCGAATACCCGAACGAGGTTGAGTTTGTCGGAACAATTGTTCAGGACATCTGCTACAATAACGCGGTAAAGTACTTCACCAAGTAAATTATTCAAAAAATTCGCCGTCGGGCTGGTTGGCTCGGCGGTGTTTTTTTGTGCTATTTTGCAAGTTTTGGTCAAGTGTTATTCATCTCGCTTGCTCAAATCAATACTCCTGACTTTTTCTCTCACCTTGAGAACAAAGCTCGGTGAAACGGAAAGCTCGTCGATACCCATTCTGAGAAATGTTTCGGTAAGCTCGGTATCCGCGCCGAGTTCGCCGCAAATTCCAATCCAGGCGCCGTGCTTGTGGGCGTTTTGCGCAGCCATTTCAATCAGCCGCAGTATCGCTTCGTGATGCGTATCGCAGAAGTTTTCGATGTTGGGATTCTGCCTGTCGCAGGCAAGCGTGTACTGCGTCAAATCGTTTGTTCCTACGCTGAAAAAGTCAACGAGCGGCGCGAGTTTGTCGCTTATTATCGCCGCCGCGGGAGTTTCAATCATTATTCCAAGTTCAACGTTCTCCGAGAATTTTATACCGTCTTTTGCAAGCTCCTCGCGCACTCCCTTGCAGATTTCCAGTATTTGTTCAACCTCAGAAACGCTCGTTATCATCGGGAACATTATCCCGAGATTTCCGTAAACCGACGCTCGGTACAGCGCACGGAGCTGCGTTTTGAAGATTTCGGGGCGCGTGAGGCAAATTCGGATTGCGCGATAGCCGAGCGCGGGGTTTTCCTCCTTGTCCAGCTTGAAATAATCCGCCTTTTTGTCCGCGCCGATGTCCAGCGTTCTGATGACAACCTTTTTGCCCGACATTCCCTCCAGCACCTTTTTATAAGCGGCGAACTGCTGCTCCTCGGTCGGATAGTCGGAGTTCTCGAGGTACAAAAACTCGCTTCGGAAAAGTCCGATTCCGCCCGCGTCGCTGAGGAGAACCGCGCCGATGTTCTCAACGCTGCCGATGTTGGCGAAAATGTCGATTTTCGTGCCGTCGAGCGTGACGTTTTCCTTGCCCTTCAGCTCTTGCAGCAGCCGTTTTTTCTCCTCATCGGCACGCTGCTTTTCCAGCAGTTTGGCAACGGTTTCTTCATCGGGTTCAAGGAAAATTTCGCCCGTGTAGCCGTCCACGCCCGCGTTCATTCCGTCCCTAATTGCCGCGAGAAACTCATCGCCCGCGCCGATTATCGCGGGAATATTCATATTCCGCGCGAGGATTGCCGTGTGCGAATTTGACGAGCCGTGTGCCGTGACGAACGCGAGAACGCGCTCCTTGTCAAGCGACACCGTTTCGCTCGGCGCGAGGTCATCGGCGCAGATTATCACCTTGTCGGCGGTTTGCGCGCTCTCGCTTGTTGACTCGGAGAGGTTCGCGATAAGCCGGTTTGAGATATCGCGTACGTCCGCCGCGCGCGCCTGCATATACGCGTCGTCCATTGCCGAGAACATCGCCACGAAATTGTCGGAGGTTACGGCTACCGCGTACTCCGCGTTTACCTTCTGCGTGTCGATAATGCTTTCAATCGACTCGTTGTAATCGTCGTCCTCGAGCATCATCTGATGAATTTCAAAAATCTGCGCGTTTGTTTCGCCAACCTCGCGCAGCGCCTTGTCGTGAATTTCACCAAGCTGCGCGAGAGCCTTTTCCTTTGCCGCTTCAACGCGCTTTTTCTCAGCCTCGCAGTCCTCGATATGTTCACGCCTTACGGCAATTTCGGCGCGTGTGAACACCGAAATTTTCCCCACGGCAACCGCTCCGTAAACGCCTTTTCCTTTAAATTCGGTCATAATGTAACCTCCTTTTTGGTTTATAAATCGAGCTTTTTGAGCAGCGTAAAGATTTCGTCCTTCTCGGCAAGTCCCTCGGAAAACGCTGTCGCGCCGCCCGCCGCCGTGCCTAGCTTCAGCGCGTAATCGTAGTCCTTCTCGCAGCCTGCGATGAACCCCGCGACCATGCTGTCGCCCGCGCCGACCGAGTTTTTCACCACGCCTTTGCACGCGCCGCAAATGTGGGTTTTTCCGTGCTCGTCGAGCAAAACTGCGCCGTTTCCCGCTCTCGAAACCAGCACGTTTGAAGCTCCCATTTCCTTGAGCTTTCGCGCGTGCTCGATTATTTCATCAACCGTTTTCAGCTCAACGCCGAACGTTTCCCCAAGCTCATGTTCGTTCGGTTTCACCAAAAACGGCTTGAATTTCAGCACATTCAGCAGCAGCTTTTTCGTCGCGTCAACAACTGCGCGGATTTTTCGCCCGCTTAGCCGCTCCAGAATTTTCTCGTAGATATCCTCGGGCAAATCCGCCGGAATGCTCCCCGCGAGAACCAGCGTGTCGCCGTCCTCGATTTTGTTGAGTTTTTCCAGCAGCTCTTGCAGCGATTTTTCGGGAATTTTCGGTCCGCGCCCGTTCAACTCGGTTTCCTCGCCCGACTTGATTTTGACGTTTATCCGCGAAAATCCCTTTTCAAGGTGCACGAAATCCGCGTCAATTCCGCGCTCAACGAGCGAATTTTCGATTGCCGCGCCCGTAAATCCCGCGACAAATCCAAGCGCCCGCGACCTTATCCCAAGCTCCTTCAGCACAAGCGAAACGTTTATTCCCTTGCCGCCAAAGTAAATTTCTTCCGATTTCGAGCGGTTGGTCAAGCCGATTTTCACCTCGTCTGCGTGAACAACAAGGTCAACCGCGGGGTTGAACGTAACTGTGTAAATCATTTCAGTACCTCTTTGATTGGTTTTCTTATATAAATGATAACATATTTCTCGCGAACAGTCAAGCTTTTTTGTACAAAACAACCAAAAATGTTCGTTTTTTACAATACCGCAAACCGCAGAATTTTGCTGCACCATCATACAATAGTTCCCGAAAATCGCCCGAATTATTCTTCACGCAAGTCGGGTGAATTTTTCATTTTGCGTCCTACGTTTATTGCAATTTTGGTAAAAATATGTTAAAATATATTTGGCAAGTGTGTCTCACGAAATTCCACAAATTGCGAAAGAAGCAGTTTTTTTGAATATTCGTGACGCTTTGCAGAGTTTTTTCGGCGTTTGAAAATTTGTACGGGACAGCTGAGGAAAGTTGGCTTATCAGAAACGGCGTTATCTCGGCGCTGTTGAACGTTTTGAGTAGCTGTATCCCGAGCGGCACGACTGCGCTTCGCGGGCACAATTCAAGCGTTTGTTCCCGTTGATTTTGCCGAAAAATACATTGCCGAGATGAATCGAGTTTTCGGCGAGGGTTCTTGTTTGAAGATTAGAATACGCCCGGTTGGCGGCGTTGAAATTACAAAGGAGTGTTTTTATGAGTATTTTGGTTTTGGGCGGCGCGGGATATATAGGCTCTCACACCGCACTGGAGCTTGTTCGGGCGGGACGCGAGGTTGTTGTCGCGGACAGCTTGGTGACGGGTTTCAGGAGCGCAGTTCCCGAGGGCGCGCGGTTTTATCACGGCAATATCCGCGACTTTGATTTCCTCGATGACCTTTTTCACCGCGAGAAAATCGACGCGGTTATCCACTTCGCCGCGTACTCTCTTGTCGGCGAAAGCGTCACAAACCCGCTGAAATATTACGATAACAATCTCTGTGGAACCAAGGTTTTGCTTGAAGCGATGGTGAAAAACAACGTCAAAAAAATCGTGTTCTCGTCAACCGCCGCGACCTACGGTGAACCCGAAAATATCCCGATTTTAGAGAGCGACCGAACCTGCCCGACAAATCCTTACGGCGAAACCAAGCTTGCGATGGAGAAGATGTTCAAGTGGACAGCGGCGGCGCACGGTTTGAGGTATGTTTCGCTGCGGTATTTCAATGCTTGCGGCGCTGACGAAAGCGGTAAAATCGGCGAGGCGCACAATCCCGAAAGTCACCTGATTCCGCTTATTCTGCAAGTTCCTAACGGCAAGCGAGAGGCAATTTCTATTTATGGCACGGACTACGATACCCCCGATGGAACTTGTATCCGCGATTATATTCACGTCACCGACCTTGCCAGCGCGCATATTCTCGCGGTGCAATACCTCGAAAACGGCGGCGAGAGCGATATTTTCAACCTCGGAAACGGCGTCGGCTACTCGGTTCGCGAGGTTATCGAAGCCGCCCGCAAAATTACCGGACACGCAATCCCCGCTGTCGAAACACCGCGCCGCGCGGGTGACCCGGCAAGGCTGGTTGCATCGAGCGAAAAGGCGAAGAAAATTCTTGGCTGGAAGCCTGTTCACGACAGCCTTGACGAAATTATCGCGAGTGCGTGGAATTGGCATAAAAATCACCCGAATGGATTTGATGAAAAGTAACGTTTGTGAATAAAAAATTGGGCAGCACCACGCAGGCGCTGCCGAATTTCTTTATTTTGGAGATAGATATTGTCGTTAAAACGGGCGCTCGGTCGGGTAGGGGAGCGACTTCGGCTGGTTGTAGGAGATGTCGCCGATACCCAGCATTTTCAGCACCTCGAAAATCAGGTTTCCGCAGTGGCTGAAAGCAACCGCGCCGTGGTGCGGATAGCGCTTCTCAATCAGAATGTGACGGTAAAATCTTCCCATCTCGGGGATTGCAAAAACGCCTATTCCGCCGAACGAGCGCGTTCTTACAGGGAGAACCTCGCCCTCGGCAACGTACGCGCAGAGCTTGCCCTCGCTGTTGCACTGCAGGCGGTAGAACGTGATGTCCGAAGCCGCGATATCGCCCTCCAGCGTGCCGCGCGTGAAATCCGGCTCGGAGTCCTTCGGCTCAAGCAGGCGGTGCTGAATAAGCTGATACTTGACAGCACGGTCCGCGCAGAGCTTGCAGGACGGTGTGTTTCCGCAGTGAAATCCCATAAACGTGTCGGTCAAAGTGTACGGATACTTGCCCTCGATGTCCTGTTTAAACAAGTCCGCGGGAACGGAGTTGTTGATGTCAAGCAGCGTCACCGTGTCGCCCGTAATGCACATTCCTATGTACTCGCTCAGCGCGCCGTAAATATCAACCTCGCACGAAACCGGTATGCCGCGCGAAACCAAGCGCGAGTTCACATAGCACGGCTCAAAGCCGAACGCTTCGGGGAACGCAGGCCAGCATTTGTCCGCGAAGGCAACGTATTTGCGCGCGCCCTTGTGCTTTTCCGCCCAGTCAAGAAGCGTGATTTCAAGCTGCGCCATACGCTCGTTCATCTCGGGATAGTATCTTCCCTCGCCCATTTCCTCCGCCATTTCCTTGCAGATATCGGCAATTCTCGGGTCACCCGCGTGCGCCTTGTACGACACCAGCAGGTCAAGCTCCGAGTTCTCCTCAACCTCAACACCAAGCTCGTACAGACCTTTTATCGGCGCGTTGCACGCGAAAAAGTCCTGCGGGCGCGGTCCAAAGGTGATAATCTTCAGCTCGGAAAGTCCGATAAGCGTTCTTGCAATCGGAATAAACTCGCTTATCATTTTCGCAATATCGTCTGCCGTTCCGACAGGGTAGGGCGGGATATACGCTTTCAAGTGGCGCATACCCAGATTGTACGAGCAGTTCAGCATTCCGCAGTAAGCGTCGCCGCGTCCGCCGATAAGGTCGTCGCCGGATTCCTCGGCTGCCGCTGCGTACATTACCGGACCATCAAAGTATTTCGCAACAAGCGTTTCGGGCGTCTCGGGACCAAAGTTTCCCAAAAATACAACCAGCGCGTTGCAGCCCGCCGTTTTCGCCTCGTCAACCGCCTTGAGCATATCATTTTCGTTTTCAACCGTTGTCTTGCACTCGTGAATGTCAATTCCGATGTTTCCGCAAGCCGCCGCAACAGCCGCTCTGCGCTTCTCCGAAAGCGAAATCACAAAGCAGTCGCGCGATACCGCAATAATACCTAATTTTACCTCGGGAATATTTGTAAGCATAATTTTCCTCCTTGTTGGGTTTTTATCAATAATTATCTTTGCTAACCGATTTAAATGATGCCGGCAATATCGATGTTTTCTCCGTCCAAAAGCACCGCCGCACCTTGTGCCGCCTCGGCGCTCTCGGGGTGAGCGAGAAGCCATTTGTTTACCGCCCAGAGCATTTTGTCCTCTTGATTAACGGCGCTGAAATCTGCGCTAAGCTTGCCGTTTGTGCCCATCGGCAGCACCACCGCTACCTTAAAGCCCTGCTCCTTTACAGCCGAGCAAGGCGCGTAATGAAGCGTTGTCGAATAAAGCTCAACCGCGGTATTTGCGGGCGCTTTGAACGCTTTCACGCGCGCGGTATCCAGCCTGCCGTTTTCGATATCCGTAATCGTTGCCAGCAGCAGAATAAAATCCTCCGCGCCGATGTTGATTTCGCTGCTCTTGTGGTATTCGAGGCAGTTCAGCTTTGTGTTGTGACCGTTGCACCAGCCAATCTGAATGTCCTCGCCGCCGAAAGCGTTCTCGGAAAACTGTCTTGCAATCGGCAGAATTTCAAGCGCAGGCTCGCTCATCACATACTCAACGCCGCTCCCTATCGGAGTTGACGTTTTCAGCGTGCTGACAAGCTCCGTTGTGTCGTAGCTGTCGAGAATTTTTCCGTAAGCCGCGAATTCTTTTGAAAAAATTGAAAGAATTTCCATTTCGGTTGTACCTCTTAAATGTTAATTTTGGGGAACAGCTCCTTGACCGCAGGATAAATCTGTCGGAATTGCTCGTAGCGCTCGTTGTAGAGAGCGGCGATTTTCGGGTCGGGCTCTACGGTTTCCTTGACCGCAACCAGCTCCCGAACGGCGCTTCCCACGTCCTTCCACTGACCGCACGCAACCGCCGCGAGGATTGCCCCGCCGTAGCTCGGGCCTTCCTCGGTTTCAACCGTGTCGATGCTCATATTGAGAACGTTTGCGAAAATCTGCTTCCAGAGCGCGCTTTTTGCACCGCCGCCGCAAATCTTGCTTCGCGCGATGTTAACGCCAATCTTCCGCGCAACCTCAACCGAGTCGCGTATTCCGAAGGCAACGCCCTCCAGCACCGCAAGCGTCAGATTTTGACGGGTTGTGTCCATTGTCATACCGATGAAAGTGCCGCGAGCGTTGATGTCGTTTATCGGGCTGCGCTCGCCCATCAGATACGGGAGGAAGAACACGCGGTTTTGCCCGAGCAGCTTTGCGGGAATTTTCTCTTCCTCGTCCTTGAAATCGCGCGTGCCGATGATGTTTTCCTGCCACCACTTGTTGCAGGACGCCGCCGACAGCATACACCCCATAAGGTGATAATTCCCGTCGGCGTGAGCGAATGAGTGAAGTGCGTTGAACGGGTCAACGCCGAAATTCTTGCTTGCAATAAACACGGTTCCCGAAGTGCCAAGTGAGATGTTGCAGGAGCCGTCGCCGACCGTTCCCGTGCCGACCGCCGCGCCCGCGTTGTCGCCCGCGCCCGCGCAGACCTTTACGGTTTTCGGAAGTCCCAGAGAAGCCGCGATGCTTTCCTTTATCGTGCCGACAGCTTCGTAGCTCTCGTAGATTTTCGGCAGCTGTTCACGGCTGATTCCGCAGATTTCGAGCATCTCGCTGCTCCAGCACTTGTTTTTCACGTCAAAATACAGCGTTCCCGACGCGTCGGAAACGTCCGTGCAGAACTCGCCCGTGAGCATATAATTTATGTAGTCCTTCGGCAGCATTATCTTGCGGATTTTCGCAAAATTCTGCGGCTCGTTCTTCTTCAGCCAAAGCAGCTTCGGCGCGGTAAAGCCCGCGAAAGCCACGTTTGCGGTGTACTCCGAAAGGCGCTTTTGCCCGATAACGTTGTTGAGAAAATCGGTTTCCTCGGAGGTGCGCCCGTCGTTCCACAAAATCGCGGGACGGATAACCTCGTCGTTCTCGTCCAGCACAACCAGCCCGTGCATTTGCCCGCAGCAGCCTATTCCCGCAACGCTTTTCTTGTCGCAGTAAGCGATGAGGTCGCCGATGCCTTTAAGCGTTTCACGAAGCCAATCCTCGGGATTTTGCTCCGACCAGCCCGCTTTCGGGAAACTTATCGGATAGTCGCGCGATACAATCTTGTGTATCCTGCCCGTTTCGTCCATCAGCAGCAGCTTTACGGCGGAAGTTCCAAGGTCTATTCCTATATATAACACTTTTATCAAACCTTTCTGAATGGTTTTGCAATTCTATTTTATAAAATTATTTAATAAATGTCAAGACTTTTTTGCTCGTTTTAACGCATTTTTGGAGAATATACACGAATATCTTTAGGGCAGATTGTGCAAAATCACAATAAATAAATTGAACGAGTTTCTATAAATGTTATTTTTTTGAAAAAAATTTCCAAAATCTCTTGACTTAATTTTAAAATATGTTAAAATATAAGTAAAAAGGTTTTCTTAAAGTAAGGATGGATGAATGAAAATGGAGAGCAATACCGACAGAAAACGCGCGACGCGCAACAGCGTTTACCGCTATTTGTACGACTGCAAGGGCTTTTGCTCGCGGCAGACGCTTGCAAACGAGCTGGGGCTGAGCTTGCCCACTGTTTACCAGAATTTGTCAGAGCTTATGGATATGGGCTTGGTTTGTGCGACAGATGAAAAATTATCGACGGGCGGACGGCGCGTTGAGGGACTGTCAATTGTTTCGGACGCGCGTGTTGCCGTGGGAGTGTCAATCAGCAATCACGGACTGCGAATTTCCGAGGTTGACCTAAAGCTGAATGAGCTTGCTTATAAAAAGGTGACCGCTCGGCGTCCCGCAACCTACGAAGAGTATTCAGAGCTCTTTGTTGACGAGGTTAAAACCTTTATCGATGAGTTCAAAATCGACCGTGAGCGGCTGCTTGGCGTCGGTATAGCGCTGCCGGGAGTGGTTTCGATGGACGGCTTTAGGCTTGAATATGCGCCGACGCTGGGCGTGTGGAACACCTCGCTGGAGCGGTTTATCGAGCGCTCGCCGTTTCCCGTACACATTGAAAACGACGCAAACTGCGGCGGCGGCGCGGAGTGGTTTTTGCGCGACTCTGCGAGCAATATCGCGTATCTGTCGCTCGAGGACGGCATCGGCGGCGCGGTTTTCGGAAACGGTCTGCCGTATTTCGGCGACAACCACCGCAGCGGTGAATTCGGACATATCTGCGTTGAGCCGGGCGGCTTGAAGTGCAGCTGCGGGCGGCAGGGCTGCCTCGAAGCGTACTGCTCGGCGCGCAGAATAAGCAATGATTTGGGCATAACCGTGGAAGAGTTCTCGGACGGCTTGAAAAAGGGAAATGTTGAATACAGCCTGCTTTGGGAGAATTTTTTGCAGCACCTCGCTATCGGTATAAGCAATATCAGAATGGTGCTGGACTGCGATGTAGTGCTGGGCGGCTTTATGTCGGAGTATCTCGAAAATTCGCTCCCGCGGCTGAAGGAATATCTCGCGGCGCTCAACCCGTTTGAACCGAACGCCGATTACGTTTGTCTGAGCCGCCGAAAACACACAATCCCGATGGGCGCGGCACTTTATTTCGTCAAGAAATTCATCGAGGAATTATAAGTCAACGTGAGAACCCGAGTTTTTCGGGTTCTTTTTATTTTGTAAAGCGGTATTATAAAAGTAAACAAAAATCAACCCGCGTTTTTGTGCGTATTGCAGAATATTGGATTTTTTGCAAAAGTTATATAAAGTCTATTGACAAAAGTCAAAATATCGTTTACAATACAATTAAGAATTGTTTGCGGCGAAAGCCGAGGAGATTGCTATGAATTGTGTTGATTTGAGCGGAAAATGGGACGCTTTTCTCGATGAAAGCAAGTCGGAGAAAGTTCCCGAAAAATTCACGGACGAGATTTTTCTTCCGAATACAACCTCAAACGCGCGTTTGGGAAAGCGAAATCCCGAGAAAAACTACGGCTGTTTGACGGATTTGTACAAATTCGAGGGTTTCGCGTGGTTTCGCAGGAAAATTATCGTTACGCGAGAACAGGCGCGGCAAAAGCTCCTGTTGTTTCTCGAGCGCACCCGCAAAACTGCTGTCTTTATCGACGGCGTGAAAATCGGCGAATTTTGCTCGCTCGTTTCGCCGCACCGCTGCTTGCTCGACGGCATTTCCGAGGGTGAACACGAGCTGCTGATACGCGTGGACAACACCGATTACCCCACCAAGGGCGGTCACCTCACCTCGCCCGATACCCAGACCAACTGGAACGGTATCACGGGCAGAATTGAGCTGATTTGCTGCAGCGCGCGCCCCGAAAATATCCGGATTTTGTCGGATATCGCGCGCAAAACCGTGACCGTGAAAGCTGATATCTTCGGCGAAAAAAGCGGCGTCGCGACGCTCAAAATTTTTGACGACAATACTGTTTACGGTGAACAAACCGTTGAGTTTACGAACGCGCTTGACTGCACGATAAACGTTTCCGAAAATATCCCCGAATGGAGCGAGTTTTCGCCGAATTTGCTGAATTTAGAAATAAAAATCGGCGATGATGTCAAAACGGTAAAGTTCGGTTTTCGCGAATTTAAGGCGAACGGGCTGCGCTTTGAAATCAACGGCAGGCAAACGTTTCTGCGCGGCAAGCACGACGCGCTTGTGTTCCCGAAAACAGGCTTTGCGCCGACCGATTTTGACAGCTGGCTTTCGGTGTTCAAAACGGCGCTGGACTACGGCATAAACCACTACCGCTTCCATACCTGCTGCCCGCCCGAAGCCGCTTTTGACGCGGCAGACGCGCTCGGAATTTACCTCCAGCCCGAGCTGCCGTTTTGGGGGACAATTCCCGATGAACCGGACGCGGAGTTCCTGTTTTTGCGCGAGGAAGGCTTTCGTATGCTGCGCGAATTCGGGCGGCACCCGTCGTTTGTGATGATGTCGATGGGTAACGAGCTTTGGGGCAGTCATGAGCGCCTGAACGAGCTTCTCGGTGAGTTTAAGCGCATTTTTCCCGATAAACTCTACACGCAGGGCTCCAACAATTTCCAGTTTGTGCCGTGCGTTCTCGAAAACGATGACTTTTTCAGCGGCGTGCGTTTTTCGCGTGAGCGGCTTATTCGCGGCAGCTACGGCGCGTGCGACAAGCCTTTCGGTCACGTTCAGACCGACTGCCCGAACAGCGCGCACAATTACGACAAAGAGTTTGCAGCCGAGGCGGTTTCAGCGGGCGAAAACGGCGGCGAGATTATGATTCAATACGGCACCGAGATGAAAAAGGTGCAGTCGGAGGACGGCGAGGTTCTTATCCCGAAAGTGCCCGTGGTTACGCATGAAATCGGGCAGTACGTCACCTATCCCGATTACCGCGAGATTGCGTTGTACAACGGCTCGCTTCGCCACGACACCTACGAAAAGTACCGCGAAACCGCTGAGAAAAAGGGCTTGCTGCCTTACGCGGAGCGGTTTTTCAAGGCATCGGGAGCGCTTGCGGTTGACTGTTATCGGCGGGAGCTTGAAACGGCGCTGCGCTCGGGAAAAATCGCGGGATTTCAGCTGCTGGATTTGCAGGATTTCCCGGGGCAGGGAACGGCAACAGTCGGCGTTCTGAACGCGTTTATGGAGAGCAAAGGGCTGATTGAACCCGAGGTTTGGCGCAGGTTTTGCGGAGAAACTGTTGTCCTCGCGGAGCTTGAAAAATTCGTTTTCACAAGCGGCGAAGCGATTGACTGCGGGCTGTTGGTTTCGAGTACCGCGCCGAACTGCAAAATCCGCGAAATTTCTTGGCGCGTTTCTCTTGACGGCGAAACTCTGGCAGAGGGAAAAAGCGCGCTCGGTTCGTTTGACGGGAGAATTGCGCGAGCGGAAAACGTGCGTTTTTCGATAAGCTGCTCCGAGGTAAAAACCGCGCTTCTCGAGCTTAACGCGGGCGGTTTTGTCAATCAATATACGCTGTACGTTTACCCCGAAATCAATGTCGAAATAACCGAAAATTCGATAAAATACGACGGCAAAGAGCTTCCCATCGTTCACGACAAGCCGCAGAAAAACGCGCTTTGCATACCTTACCCGAGTGACGGAGATTTGTGCGGCGAGTACTGCACGGATTTTTGGTGCTACGGAATGTTCAAGTCCATCTCCGAGAGTATGGGCAGGAGTATTCCTACGGGAACGCTCGGGCTGCTGATTGACCAAAAAAGCGCGCTGCTGAGCGGTTTCCCGAGCGAAAACCACACCGCTCCGCCGTGGTACAATATCGTTATGCACAGCTTTTCCGCTAATCTTGACGGCACGGAAATCGTCCCCGATGTCTGGGTTATCGACAACCCCGAACGCGCGCATCGGCTGGGTTTGCTCTACCGGAACGGCGGCGTTGTGTGCACGTCGAGATTGTGGGAAATCGCGGATAAAATTGAGGTTAAACATTTTGCGGCAAGTCTTGCCGATGCTATTTTAAAGGAGGAAAATTTATGAAATTTTCAGACGGATTTTGGCTCAACAAGCGCGGTTACAGCGTGAATTACGCGGCGCAGGCGTACGAGATTACGCCCGTGAAAAACGGCTTGAACGTGTATGTTCCCACGCAGTATATCCAAAACCGCGGTCAGACGCTCGGCGGGCCGTGCCTTGACATCACGTTCACCTCAACGCAGAAAAATGTCATCAAGGTTTCGCTCGTTCACTACAAGGGCGGCTTGGATAACGAGCCTAAATTCGAGCTTAACGAGGACCACGGCTTTTCACCCGAAATCTCCGAGAAAGAGGATTGCTGGGAGCTGGTTTCGGGCGACACAAAGGTTGTTATCTCGAAGGACAGCTACGGCGTGCAGTATTATTTCAAGGATAAGCGGCTCACCGGCGGTGCCTGGAGAAGCGCTTCGGTTATCACGGAAAGCGAGTTCCTCAAATCGGCGCGCCTTGACAGCACGCAGGACAACACCTTCTGGGATTTCCCGCGCAATGAAAAAACAACCTATATGCGCGAACAGCTCTCGATGAACGTCGGCGAGTATTTTTACGGCTTCGGCGAGAAATTCACTCCGTTTGTCAAGAACGGTCAGACTGTGCAAATCTGGAACAGCGACGGCGGCACCTGCTCCGACCAGTCCTACAAGTCAATTCCGTTTTACGTTTCCTCGGAGGGCTACGGAATTTTCGTCAATTCCTCCGACAACGTTTCCTTTGAGGTCTACTCGGACACCGTTTCAAAGGTTTCGTTCACCGTGCCTGGCGAAAAGCTCGAGTATTTCGTGATTGCGGGGGAAAACGTTGCCGAGGTGCTCGAAAACTACACCGACCTCACCGGTAAACCCGCGCTCCCGCCCGCTTTTACGTTCGGTCTTTGGCTCACCACGTCCTTCACCACCGACTATAACGAGGAAACCGTCACTTCCTTTATCGACGGAATGGCGCAGCGCGATATCCCGCTTGAGGTGTTCCACTTTGACTGCTTCTGGATGAAGGAATTTCAGTGGTGCGATTTTGACTGGGATAAACGCCAGTTCCCCGAGCCCGCCGCAATGCTCAACCGCCTCAAAACCGACAAGCAGCTCAAAACCTGCGTGTGGATTAACCCGTATATCGGGCAGCGCTCGCCGCTCTTTGATGAGGGAAAACAGGGCGGCTATCTCCTCAAAAATCCCGACGGAAGCGTGTTCCAATGCGATATGTGGCAGCCCGGGCTTGCTATCGTGGATTTCACAAATCCCGCTGCGTGCGAGTGGTACGCGTCAAAGCTCAAAAAGCTCTGCGAGATGGGTGTTGACTGCTTCAAAACGGATTTCGGCGAGCGTATTCCCACAAATGTGAAATATTTCGACGGCAGCGACCCCGTTAAAATGCACAATTACTACACATATTTATATAACAAAACTGTTTTCAACGTGCTCAAGGATTTTTACGGCGAGAACAAAGCCTGCCTGTTTGCACGCTCGGCAACTGTCGGCGGGCAGAAATTCCCCGTTCACTGGGGCGGCGACTGTTCCGCGGAGTACACCTCGATGGCGGAGACAATCCGCGGCGGGCTGTCGCTTTGTATGAGCGGCTTCGGCTTCTTCAGCCACGATATCTCGGGCTTCGAGGCAACCGCAACTCCCGATATCTACAAGCGCTGGGCAGCGTTCGGCTTGCTCTCGTCGCACTCCCGTCTGCACGGAAACTCGTCTTATCGCGTGCCGTGGCTGTTTGACGAAGAGGCGGTTGACGTGCTGAGATTTTTTACCAAGCTCAAGGGCAGACTTATGCCGTACATCTGGGCGCAGGCGATTAAAACGCACAACACCGGTATCCCGATGATGAGAGCGATGGTTATCGACTACTCAAATGACCCTGCTTGCCTTACGCTTGACCGGCAGTATATGTTCGGCGACAACATCTTGGTTGCTCCCATCTGCAACGAGCGCGGCGAGGGCGACTTCTATCTCCCGAGCGGCAAGTGGACGGATATCATCAGCGGCAAGGTTTACGAGGGCGGAAAGTTCTACAAGGAAAAGTACGATTATTTCGGGCTGCCTTGCCTTGCGAAGCCAAATTCAATCATCGCTTACGGTAATTTTGAGCGCGGTTTTGAATATGATTATCTTGAAAATGCGGAATTTGTGATTTATCAGCCCGAGGACGGCAAGACGATAACCGCCGAAATCTTCAACACCGACGCTCAGAAGATTTTCGAGCTTTGCGCGACACGGCGCGGAGATGTTGTCGAGGTGACTTTCCCCAAGACCGAAAAGCCGTTTAGAGTGAAAATCGCGGGCGGCGAGAGCGTTTCCGTAAATGTCGGAGAAGAAAAAGTTGTGTTGAAAGTAACGGAGTGATTATATGAACGAACTTTACAAAATTCATCTCGGCGAGGCAAAATGCGCGCTTGACCTCGGTGACGGCAGCGAGCGCGGCGAGTACGTTTGCCAGGATTATATCCTGAACGTGCTTGGCAGACCGCACCGCGCTGTCGGTTTGATGTACACCTACTACCCGAACGACAAGGAGTGGAGCGCCAACAAAATCTCCGAAACCTGCAAGGATATGGAGATACATTTTCAGTGGGATTACCCGTATGACGACTATTTTCCCTACGGCGAAAACGGCCAGCCGTTCGAACAGATGCGCGATATCCGCCGCCACGGTCAGGACGTTTTGCTCACGCTGACCATCGACTGTTCGCTCAGCGATGAGGTTTTGCGGAGAATTGCCCGGGAGCTCAAGCCGTTCGGCAGAATGAGATTACGCATAAACCACGAGTGCTCGGGAAACTGGTTCACGCACAACCGCAGGTTTTCCTACGAGGAAGTCGGCAAGTTTTTCGTGCGCTTCGCGAATATTGTCAAAGAGGAAGCACCGAACGTGAAAACCGTGTTCTGCGCGGGAATGGCGCGAAATGAGGACGGCTCGGTTGAAAACGAAAAGGAGTTCACCGAAGCGTACCGCGCTGCAGACGAGTGGAGCAGCGACGCTTATCTCGCGCTGCACTACGGCTGGCCGTTCGATGTCGCGGAAAAGGGCGGCAGCAGCCACAACTGCGGGTGTGTTGAGGACAATTTTGCGCTGTTCAAGAAAACGCACGCGCGCTTAACCGAGCTTAACGGCGGCGTTCCGAAGCCGATGATTACCGCGGAGTTCAACACGGACGGCGACGTCACGGGAGCTGCTGAGCAGGGCGAATCCGTGCGGCGCTTTTACGAGAAAATCCGCGACGACAATGCGGATTGGTTCAGGTCGGTGTCGTTCTATCAATTCCGCGACAGAGGACGCCTCGGCTTGGAGGTCGAGGACCCCAACAACAAGCAAATCGGTATCCCGCAGCCTATTGTGAAGGTGTACAGGGAGCTGCTCAACGAGCCGTATTTTATGCCCGAAATCACGCTCGGCGAGGGAGCGCAGCTGCCCGTGAAGCTGCGCTGGGGCGGCGCGGAGGACGCGGACGGAATTGCGCTCAAAATCACGTTCGAGAAAAATCCCGTGTTCTGCGAGGTCACGTTTGACAACGATTTGAGCTTGATGATGGAGATAAATGGAAAGTGGTTTTACAAAAGTCCGGGCGCGCGGACAATCGACCTTATGCCCGCGTTCAGCGAAAAGCCGCTTTTGCAGCCGACCGAGATTTATCTGAACATCTTCGCGACGCCCGCCGATGGCGTCAACACCGACAACGGCGCGCCCGACTGGACGGAGAACTACTACGCGGAGCTTACCGAAATGCCGAGCCTGCGCGTTCGCTTTGAGCCTGTCGGAACTGTCAGATAACGGATTTAAGTCAAGCAGCCGCGTTTTGATTTCTCAACGCGGCTGTTTTTTTATCTAGAATTCAAAAGTGAGCTAATAAAATTGAACGCAAAATCGGCGGTCGGTTGTCGCAAATAGGCAAAAATGTTCGTGCATTTTGTGAGACGAGAAACAACAAAATCTTATTGGCAAAAGTAAGGTCATATTATAAAATATAAGTACAAGGGAAAGAAACCCTTTCAATGCGCGGTCAAACGGCTTGGCGAAGCCAAACCGCTCGTACAGAACTGCTTTTGCGGCAAAAACTTTTGGAGGCTTGTCCGGAAACGAGCTTCGGTAAAGGAGAGGATTTGATGACAGCGGCAAAGTCATTGAGGCAGCCAAAACAGGCGGTTGATATCATCGGCTATTTCCTGCGAATAGTTGTAGTGTTTACGCTGATTTGCCTGTTTATTCCTGCGCTGAACCCAACCCGTATGAGTGAGCTGATAAAGGAAAACGACTCGTTTTTCACATCGGGAATATCCTACGACGGGATTGCGGCGGGTTTCAAGCGTGCAATCGACAAGGGTTACATTGAGCAAGGCGTTCTGATTAGAACCTACATCGGTTCGCTGACCTCGCTTATCGGTATGATAGGAATGGCGGTCGGCTGCGCGATGACGCTCGGCGATATCAAGCTCAAGCGCCTCGGCTCAAAGATTTTGGGCATCGGCGGTGTTGTCGGACTTGCAGGTCTGATTTTCTTGAAGTTCCAGCAGTCGGGCTTCTCAAATGCGGCTAACGTCGGCAAAGTAAAGCCCCTCGAGCCTGTCGGAACTTATGTGTTTTTCGTACTTTTGGGCGTGTGCATTCTGCTTTGCGCGGCGTACTTCTTTAAACTCCCCAAGGCAACCGAGGAAGACAGATACACAATGCCTCCGAAGTTCCGCCTTTTCCTTATGATGACTCCGTTCATCGTTCTGATTTTCCTGTTCTCGTATCTGCCGCTCTGGGGCTGGCGCTACGCTTTCTTCGATTACGTTCCCGGACAGGAATTGTCGATGGATAAGTTTGTCGGATTTAAGTGGTTTACATACCTGTTCCAAAACGAGGCAACAAGGTCTGACGTAGCGAGAGTTCTCGTCAACACCCTCGCAATGAGCGGTATCGGACTTGCAATGTCCTGGCTCCCGCTTGCGTTCGCAATCTTCCTTTCCGAGATTAAGAACAGCCACGTTAAGAGAGTTATCCAGACAATCACAACCATTCCTAACTTCATAAGCTGGGTTTTGGTTTACACAATCGCATTTGCGCTGTTCTCATCGGACGGCTTTATAAACCAGTTCCTGCTTAGCACAGGTCTTGCGGACGAAAGCGTTGACTTCCTTATGGGAAATGACGCGATTTGGCTGAAGATGTGGCTTTGGGGCACCTGGAAGGGACTCGGCTGGGGCGCGATTATCTACATCGCGGGCATCTCGGGTATCGACCAGCAGCTCTACGAAGCCGCAACAATAGACGGTGCGGGACGTTTCCAGAAAATTTGGCATATCACAATTCCCGGACTTATGCCGACGTTCTTTGTTCAGCTCGTTCTGGCAATCGCGGGTATTCTGTCAAACGGTATGGAACAGTACCTCGTATTCAGCAATCCCACCAACAGACAGTCCATTGAGGTTCTCGACCTTTACGTCTATAACCTCGGCTTGGGCGCAGGTACAGGCGGTACGGGACAAATTCCGCTTTCAACGGTTGTCGGTATGGTTAAGTCCATCGTCAGCGTTGTCTTGCTCTTCTGCGCGAACAAGGCTTCAAAAGCGGTTCGCGGTCAGAGCATTGTATAAGGGGGGGACGGTATGTCGGCAAAAGTTAAAACCAAAAAGCATTTCGCTGCCGAAGATGTTGTGTTCAATATCATAAACTACACCTTCTTCATACTGTTTGCATTGATTTGCGCATTCCCGTTCTACTATCTGTTTATCAACACGATTAGTAACAACGAGCTTGTCAGCAGCGGACAGATTACCCTTATCCCAAGAGAAGTTCATTTCGATAACTACATAAACCTCACCAAAATCGACGCGCTCGGAAAATCCTTTGTTGTATCCGTTGCGAGAACGGTTCTCGGCACGGTGCTGATGGTTCTCGCGTCGGCGATGGTTGGTTATCTCGTAACCAAGCAGGAGATGTGGGGAAGAAAATTCTGGTACAGATTTTTGGTTATCACGATGTATTTCAACTCGGGACTTATCCCGTGGTATTTGAATATGTCAATGCTCGGTTTGACCAACAACTTCCTCGCGTATATCATTCCCAGCATTATGTCGCCCTACAACGTTATTCTGGTAAAGACCTACATCGAGTCGATACCCGGAGAGCTTGAGGAAAGCGCGGCAATTGACGGCGCAGGCTATTTCACCATCTTCCGTAAAATCATCTTCCCGTTGTGCAAGCCCATTCTCGCGACAATCGCGATTTTCGGCGCGGTCGGTCACTGGAACTCGTTCACCGACTCCATCATCCTGATGTCGGGCAACCCGGACCTCCACACCCTCCAGCACCGCTTGTACACCTATTTGAACCAATCCACGAACCTGGCGCAGGTTATCCAGGGAAGCAATATCGGCGACGCAGTCGGTTCTGCGGCAATGAACCTCCGTCCCATCAAATTCACCGTCGCTATGGCTACCGTAATTCCCATTCTTATCGTTTATCCGTTTATGTCGAAGTACTTTGAAAAGGGAATTATGCTTGGCGCGGTCAAGGGCTAAATTTTGTAATCTTGCGGTAAATCCGCCGCAGTGATAAATTGTCATTTTCCTTTGCGGGAGTGACAGGAACAATTATTTATGACAAGGAGTGTAATTATGGCAAAATTAAGAAAAAGAATTGCAGCCGGAATATTGTCAGCAATGATGACGCTGTCACTCGTAGGCTGTAATTCGGGCAGTACCTCGAGTACATCAAGCTCGAATTCCTCATCAACGGGCGGCTCAAGCTCGACTTCCGAACCAACTGCTCCCGGCAGCGAAAATCTTGAGGAAGCAGACCTCACCGATATTATCCCGAAGGAAACCGTAAAGCTCAATGTTTATTCTCAGCTTTCAAACTTCTCGGGTATGCAGCAGGGCTGGTTTGCTAAGATTATGAAGGATAAGTTCAACGTTGAGCTGAACATTATCGACAACGCAGACGGTACCTTCGCAACCCGTCTTGAGAGCAAGGACCTGGGCGATATCGTTCTGTTCGGTAACGAGGGCGATTTTGCTAAGGCTGTTCAGGCAGGACTCCTTCTCGACTGGGAAGACGAGGATATCCTCAAGGACTACGGTCCCTATATGAACGCAAACCTCACCAAGGC
>SFLN01000083.1 GCA_004554555.1 [Eubacterium] saphenum
AATTTTAAGAAATATTTTGTAAAAAATCTGGCCCGATTATTTAAATAAGTGGTTGACAAAAGCGGGGCGCTGCGGTATAATTAAAGAGGATATTTTGTAAAATAACGGGGCTGCGAAAGCGGCTCTTTAGATATAAAAAGCTGAAAATTTTGGGGTGCAATATGGTTTTTTCCGATTTATTCTTTCTATACATTTTTTTACCTGCAGTTGCAATTTGCTATGCTCTCGCGCGGTGCGGCGACCACGCTCGAATAAAAGCTGCCGCAAGCGGAAAATCGCCGCACTATGCAAATGCAAATCTCTGCCCGTATACAAACGCGGTGCTGATATTCTTCTCGCTGATTTTTTACGCGTGGGGCGAGCCGATTTACATATTTCTTATGATTGCAAGCGTTGTGATGAACTATTTCGTCGGCTTGTTTATAGGGCGAAAAAAGCAAAGCTCCAAGCCCGCGCTGATTGTCGGACTGGTGCTGAACATCGGCGTGATTGCGGTGTTCAAGTACGCGGATTTTCTTGTGGAAACGCTCAACCTAACGGGACTTGGGATACCGAAGCCGGGGATTGCGCTTCCCATCGGAATAAGCTTTTTCACCTTCCAGTCAATTTCTTATCTGATTGACGTTTACCGCCGCGAGGTCAAGGCGCAGCACAATTTCTTCTCGCTGCTTCTGTACATTTCGATGTTCCCGCAGCTGATTGCAGGACCGATTGTGCGCTATTCCACAATTTCCTCGGAAATAAATAAGCGCACCATCAATTTCAACGATATCGCGGAAGGCTCGTTCCGCTTTCTGATTGGACTGGGCAAGAAAGTTATCCTTGCAAACCAACTTTCCGAGATTTCCTCGCAATTTCTTGACGGAAACCTTTCTGCGCTTACCACGGGCGGCGCGTGGCTTGGAATTATTGCGTACACCCTGCAGATTTACTTTGATTTCTCGGGCTATTCGGATATGGCAATCGGAATGGGGCGGTGCTTCGGCTTCCACTTTGACGAGAACTTCAAGCACCCGTACATCGCGAACACAATCACGGATTTCTGGCGGCGCTGGCACATCTCCCTGGGCAGCTTTTTCCGCGATTACGTCTACATTCCACTCGGCGGCAACCGCAGGCATCAGCCGCTGAATATTCTCATAGTGTGGTTTATGACGGGCTTGTGGCACGGCGCAAGCTGGAATTTTGTGCTTTGGGGACTGTATTTCGGCGCGATAATAATGCTCGAAAAGTACACAATCCTCAAGGTCAAGGACAAAATTCCCGCTGTTTTCCTGCACATTTACAGTCTGTTCGTGATAGTTTTCGGCTGGGTTATCTTCTACTTTGACGATTTTTCGCGGCTCGGCGAGTTTATTCCGATACTGTTCGGCGGCGGAAAAGCGGGCGGCTGGGACGCCGTTGTGGCGGGCGAGCTCACGGGAAATCTTTGGCTGCTGATTGCGGCGATAATTTGCTGCCTGCCGATTGCGCAGATTTTCCGCTACCTTTACAACAAGTCCGCAAACAGCGAGAGCGCAGGTCAGGAAGCGGTTCTCACGGGAATGAAAACGCTTTGCTCGGTTGCGCTGCTGGTTGTGAGCACGCTGCTCCTTATCGGCAGCACCACAAATCCCTTCCTTTATCTGAGATTTTAAGGTGAACACATGAAACAACAAAATTCCAAAAAATATACAGAACGCACCTCAAAACGCCGCAAGAAATCAAATATCGTCTATCTCACGACGCTGCTTCTGGCGTTTGAGGCAATCGGCTTGTCGCTTATCATTTTCCCGCGCAGCACTGTGAGCATTACCGAAAAGCGCGAGCTGAAAGAGTTCCCCGAGTTCAGTATGGACAGCTATTTCAGCGGCGATTTCACAAAGCAGGTTTCCGAGTGGTTCAGCGACACCGTGCCTTTCCGCGACGAGCTGACAAACGCGGCGACGGCTATTCGCGAAATCCGCGGCTTCAGACAGGACGGTATCCGTTTGCACAATGTCGGTTCGCTCCCGTCAACCTCCGATGAAAGCTCGACTTCCTCGACAAGCACGAGTTCTTCGGAAAGCTCGTCATCAAGCTCCTCGTCAACATCAAGCTCGAGTTCGTCCTCAACAACAAGCTCCGAGAGCACCCACGAGAGTTCAAGCACAACGAGCGAGTCTAAAAAGGACGACGCAGAGCTGCAAGACCACTTGAATATCACGAACAACGGCATTGCGGTTGTCGGCGACCGCGCGCTTATGATGTACGGTGGCAGCTTTGCGGTCGGTGAGAGATACGCGAAGGTGATGAACAAGTACAAGCAGGCGATGCCGAACGTCAACGTGTACAGTATGATTATCCCGACTGCCTGCGAGTTCTACACGCCCGCTTCGCTTTCGGGCTACCACGCGAGCGAATTGGACAACATAAACCACGTCAACAGCTTTTTGGAGGGTGTAACGCCCGTTGACGCGTATTCGGCGCTTGCCGCGCACACAAGCGAGGACATTTACCTACGCACCGACCACCACTGGGCACCGCTCGGTGCGTATTACGCAGCGCAGCAGTTTGCAAAGACCGCGGGCGTGCCGTTTTTGGACATTTCGGAGTATAATCAAGAGGTCGTTCACGACTATGTGGGAACGATGTACGGCTACACCGAGGATATCGTCCTCAAAAACAACCCCGAGGACTTCGTGTACTACGTCCCGAAAAACGTTGAGTACACGACGACTTACTATGAGTACGAACTCAGCGGCGGTAAAATTGTCGGCGGAAGACCTGAGTTCACGGGCAATTTCTTCGTGCGCTACGGTGACGGCAACGGCATGGCTTACTGCACGTTTATGGGCGGCGACTCGCAGATTGTAAAGGTCACCACAAACGCCGGCACGGGCAGAAAGCTCGCGATACTCAAGGACAGCTACGGAAACGCTTTGCCGGGGTATCTGTTTGGTTCGTTTGACGAGATTATCGTTATCGATATGCGATATTTTACACACAATGTGGTTGATTTCCTCACGGAAAACGGCACTACAGACATTCTCTTCGCGAACAACGCTTTCCACGCGGCAACCGCTTCGACGGTGACTTACTACGATAACTTCCTCACTCAGCAGGACTGGGGCTACTGGAATTAATAAAACCGGCTATTCAAAAATCCCTTCGAGGTCAGACTCGGGGGGATTTTTTGTGCAAATTTTTCTGATAAAAACGGGGAAATGAGTTATACTAAATTCGAGAAAATTTCGGAGGAAATGAATATGAAAGACAAAATTTTCGGCGTTTTGCAAAGAGTCGGACGCTCGTTTATGCTGCCGATTGCGTTGCTGCCTATCGCGGGGCTTCTGCTCGGCATAGGCAGCTCTTTCACAAACCCAACAACCCTCGAAGCCTACAACCTCACGGGCATAATCAAAGAGGGCGGCGTTTTATATACAATTCTCAGTATCATGAGCAAAACGGGCGAGGTTGTTTTTGACAATCTGCCGCTGCTGTTTGCAATGGGCGTCGCTATTGGTATGGCGAAAAACGAAAAGGCGGTTGCGGCGCTGGCGGGCGCGATTTCTTATCTGATTATGAACACCGCGATAAGTGCGATGATTGAAGCAAACGGCGGCGTTGCGGCAATGCCCGACAATTCCACAACCTCAACCCTCGGTATAACCACGCTCCAAATGGGCGTTTTCGGCGGTATAATCGTTGGTCTGGGAGTTGCGGCGCTGCACAACAAATTCTACAAAATCCAGCTCCCGCAGGTGCTTTCGTTCTTCGGGGGAACGCGGTTTGTCCCGATTATATGCAGCGTTGTGTACCTTGTTGTCGGCGTAGTGATGTACTATGTCTGGGGCTTCGTTCAGCTGGGAATTTCGCAGCTCGGACGGCTTGTTTTGCAGTCGGGTTATGCGGGAACGCTGCTTTATGGTATCATCGAGCGCGCGCTCATTCCGTTCGGTCTGCACCACGTTTTCTATATGCCGTTCTGGCAGACGGAGCTTGGCGGTACAATGATGATTGACGGACAAGTTGTTTCGGGCGCGCAGAATATCTTCTTCGCGGAGCTTGCCTCGAAATCCACGGAAACCTTCTCGGTTTCGGCGACAAGATTTATGTCGGGAAAATTCCCGTTTATGATTTTCGGACTTCCCGCGGCAGCGTTCGCAATGTACAAAACCGCGCGTCCCGAGAAGAAAAAAGCGGTTGGAGGACTGCTGCTTTCGGCGGCGCTTACGTCGATGATAACCGGTATAACCGAGCCGCTCGAGTTCACATTCCTGTTTGTTGCGCCCGTGATGTACGGCGTTCACTGCGTTCTCGCAGGACTTTCTTATATGCTGATGCATCTGTTTAATGTGGGCGTTGGAATGACGTTTTCGGGCGGCTTGATTGACCTCACGCTGTTCGGCATTTTGCAGGGCAACGCAAAGACAAACTGGATTTGGATTGTGGTTGTCGGGCTGGTTTACGCGGTTGTTTACTATTTCCTGTTCTACTTTATGATTAAGAAGTTCAACTTCAAAACGCCCGGAAGAGAAGCCGATGACGAGGAAACAAAGCTCTACACCCGCAAGGATATGGAGGCGAAAAAAGGCGCGAAATCCGCTAAGGGAGCGGACGTTGATATGACAAGCGCGCTTATCCTGAAGGGACTTGGCGGAAAGGCGAATATTTCCGACCTTGACTGTTGTGCAACGCGTCTTAGGATAACGGTTGTTGACGCGGCAAAGGTTGACGAAAAAATGCTCAAAAGCAGCGGCGCTTCGGGTGTTGTCCGCAAGGGTGACGGTGTGCAGGTAATTTACGGCCCGCAGGTTTCCGTGGTTAAGTCGAAGCTGGATGATTTTATAGCAACTCCCGCTGCCGATAAACTTGACGAGCTTTTTTCCGAAAATGCTGTCGATACCGAGGAGAAGGTTGCGGAAAAAGTTACAGATGAACCCGTAACCGCTGCCAAAACGATAACGCTGTTCTCTCACATGAACGGCAAAGCAATCCCGCTTTCGGACGTTGAGGACGAGGTTTTCTCACAGGAAATTCTCGGCGGGGGAGCGGCTGTTGAGCCGAGCGAGGGTAAGCTGTTTTCGCCGTGTGACGGAACAGTTCTTTCGGTTCTCGACACCAAGCACGCGATAAATCTGCGCTCAAAGGACGGCGCTGAAATTCTGCTCCACATCGGCATTGACACGGTAAAGCTCGGCGGGAAGTTCTTCGAGGTCCACGTCAGCGACGGTCAAGCGGTCAAGAAAGGCGATTTGCTGGTTTCGTTCGACATCGAGGGTATCAAAAACGCAGGCTTTAAAACCACCACTCCGATGGTTATCTGCAACTCCGATGATTATAAATCGGTGAAAGCGGTTGGCGTCGGCGAAATCAAGGCGGGCGAAAAGCTTGTTGAAATAAACTGAAAGGAAAAGGCTATGAAAACATTTGACTACACCATCAAGGACGAGCTTGGAATTCACGCAAGACCTGCGGGAATGCTCGCGAAAACGGCAAAGGGCTTTGAGAGCGTTATCACGATTGAAAAGGACGGAAAATCCGTGAACGCGCAGAAGCTGATGATGCTGATGGGGCTTGGCGTGAAGTGCGGCGATACCGTCAAAGTTACGGTTGAGGGCGCGGACGAAGAGGCCGCCGCAAAAGCTATGGAGGAGTTCCTCGCGGCAAATCTCTGATAATTTAAGTTAACCGAAAAAACAGAAAGGACGGATATTCTCCGCCCTTTTTGTTTTGGCTAATTTGTTATGATAACGCGCGAAAACGCGTTATTTGCTCTGGAAAACTGTCACTTGACAACACTCTCCACAAATTCACACAAGCTGTCGATATCGCTGTCATCGGGGTGAGCGGCGGCAAGCTCGGCGATTTTGTCCAGCTCTTCGGGAGAATAATTCGTTTCACTCGCCAGCTTTTTGCGGTATTTCTCGGAAATCTTGCCTTGACAGAGGAAGAAGCCGAGGTACTCGCTCTCGTCGTTAAGCCACGGTTTAATCGCGTTTTCGATGTACTGCTTGTACTTCTCCTTCGCGGGCAGCCCGCACGTCGCAAACAGCGCGATTTTCACATCTCCGAGCTGCTCAAGAATATCCGTTATCTCAATCAGGCAGTTTCGGTTTTTCACGGGAAAGCCGATGAAATAGCAGTCCGCCTGCGGCAGCTCGGTCATTTTTTCGGCGTCTGTTATTGTTTTGTCATTCCCCGGCAGGCTCACGAAAATGTTTTTCGCAAGCTCCTCGGTATTTCCGGTTTCGGACTGATAAATTACTGCATATTTCATACAAACACCTCATTTCAAGAAATTTTGCAGTTATTCTTTCTTTTTCATAACGCTCATATACGCGGGGCGGATTATTTTGTCGGTGCAGACGAGCTCTTCAATTCTGTGAGCGCTCCAGCCGACAATTCTTGCCACCGCGAAAATTGCCGTATAAAGCTCCTTCGGTATCCCGAGCATATCGTAAACGAAGCCGCTGTAAAAGTCAACGTTCGGGCAGACGCCTGTGCGGTTGTGCTTGCGGTTCATAATAATCTGCGGAGCAAGGCGTTCGGTCTGCTCGTACAGCCGGAATTCATCGGTTCTTCCTTTTTCCGCGGCAAGCTGCTTCACATAGCTTTTCAGCACGCGTTCTCTCGGGTCGGAAAGCGTGTAAACCGCGTGTCCCATACCGTAGATAAGCCCACGGTGGTCGAAGGTTTCCTTATCGAGGATTTTGTTGAGATAAGCGGAAAGCTCCTCGTCATCGTTTGCGTCGCGGACGTGCTCGGAGATGTCCGCCATCATATCGATAACCTTCATATTTGCGCCGCCGTGCTTCGGACCTTTCAGCGAACACATCGCGGCAGCCATTGTCGAGTATGTATCGGAGCCTGAGGACGTGACAACTCTTGTGGTGAACGTGGAGTTGTTTCCGCCGCCGTGCTCCATGTGAAGAATGAGCGCGGTATCGAGCACCTTTGCTTCGGTTTTCGTGTACTGCTTGTCGGGACGGAGCATTGTGAGGATATTCTCGGCGGGCGAGAGCGCGGGGTCGGGGTAGTGGATAAACATACTCTCGAGGTTTTGATAGTGGTTGTAGGCGTTGTACGCGTACACCGCGAGAGTGGGGAATTGGCTGATGAGCTGAAGGCACTGGCGGATATTGGTTTCGAGGGTGTTCTTTTTCAGCTCCCAGTCGTAAGAAGCGAGCGTGAGAATGCTTCGCGTCATGGTGTTCATAATGTCGTCGGTGGGCGCTTTCATTATGACATCGCGGGTAAAGTTGGTGGGGAGCGACATCAGTTCCCCGATTGCGGCGCGAAAATCGGCGAATTGCTTTTCATCGGGCAGCACTCCGACAAGCAGCAGGTACGCGATTTTATTGTAGCCCATCTCGTCGCTTCCGAGGCTGTTTATCAAATCCTCAACGCGGTAGCCGCGGTACCAGAGTTCCCCGTCGCACGGCTCTTTTGCGCCGTTTTTCACCTCATAAGACTTGATGAGCGAGATGTTCGTAAGCCCCGTGAGGACGCCGTTTCCCTTTTCATCGCGCAGACCTTGGTTGATGTCGTATTCATCGAAAAGTCTGCGGTCGATAAAGTCGTTTTCGGAGCAGGCGCGCTCCAGCTCGGTCATATACTCATTCATCGGTTTCATAGTCGTCCTCCATTTGTTCAAGCTCGGTTCTCACCACGGTGTCAAATTCTTTCATCAGCGAAAGCAGCTGAATCATTTTCTCCTTGCCGAATTTCTGGAGCACGCGCGTGTAAAAATCCTTGAGCTTGCCGTCGGTTTCCTCGAAAACGGACTTGCCGTGCTCGGTGAGCGTGACGTAGGTGCCGTCCTTGCCGTCGCCGTCGTGGTCCCAGTTTATGAGGTTTTTCCCGCTCATCTCGCGTATCAGCTTGGAGGTTTTGCGTATGGGAAGGTTGAGCTTTTCGGAGATTTCGGAGAGATAAATGCGGTCGGAGTAGATGGAGTCGCTCTCGATTTGCTCGCTCATAAAGTGGAGGACGATGTACTCGGCGATATTTACGTCCTTGAACACAAATCGCGCGTCGTCTTTTGACAACAGATAGCGCCTGTAAGTTATCTCGTGGGCAAGATTTTTCATCGGTTCTTTGATAGGGTTCATCGCGGTTTATCCTTTCTGTAATTTGTTATTATACAGTTTGATTTTAAACTATATGGTGAAAATATCGGCGCCCGTCCATACCCGCACGGGCGAGTTTTGACGAACGAATGTGCGCTTATTATATCATAAAGTGCTCGATATTTTTGCAAATCTTGCGGAATGTGCCGATAAACGAGTTGATTTCCTCGTCGGTCAACCCGTAGTACAGCTCGTTTTTTATCTCTTTCCAGATGTTCTCGATATCCGCGGCAACCTCTTTTCCCTTATCGGTGAGGGCGAAGTGCATATACCTGCGGTCGTTTTTGTCCTGCGTTGAGGTGATGTAGCCTTTCTCGGTCAAACCGTATAACGTTGCGGAAATATGACCTTTGTTGGCGTTGAGGAACTCGGAGATGTTCACCAGCGAGTCGGCGCTGCTGCAAATCGACAGGTAGTAAATCACCTCAAACTCCGCGCGTTTCATATCGTAATGCTTTCGCAAAAGCGCGAATTTCGAGTCGGAGTACTTGCGAAACTCCCCGCCTTTCATTACAACCTCCAACGGTTTCTGCACCATATTTTTTCACCCTGCTTTCTGTTAAAATGGAAAAATCAAACTGTTTTATTTTAAACTATTATACAACATCAATCAAAATTTGTCAAGAGTTATCGGAAAAATTTCTCACAATTTTCACAAAAGCCCGCCTGCGAAAAACAAGCG
>SFLN01000084.1 GCA_004554555.1 [Eubacterium] saphenum
TAAAAAATTATCTTCAATATATCTGGCTTTTATTCGCGGCGGCAATGGTTGGGATTGACAGGCTCACGAAGTGGCTTGTTGTAACAAATATGAAGGAAAAGGGAACCACAATCAACCTGATAAAATTCGGCGATACCGAGGTGCTGAACCTATACTACTGCGAGAACAACGGCGCGGCTTGGAGCACGCTCAGCGGAAAGACAATTCTTCTGATTGTGATAACGTCGATTGTGATTTTGGGGCTGCTGTTTCTTATGGTAACCAAAAGGGTGAAGCGCCCCGTTTATATGGCGGCGGTTTCGCTGATAATCGGCGGCGGTATCGGTAATCTTATCGACAGAATTTTCAACGACGGAAATGTGGTTGATTTTATTGATTTTCGCATAATCAATTTCCCGATTTTCAATTTCGCCGATATTTGCGCGGTTTGCGGAGCGGGATTGCTGATGATAATGGTGATTGTTGACGAAATCCGCGAGAGAAAGCGCAAAAAGCAGGCTGCGGCTAAATCACCCGAAACGGTTGACGGCGATGACGGAAAATCTTGAGATATTTGGCGACGGCGAAAATCGGCTCGACAAGCTGATTTCGGAGAGCAGCGAACTTTCTCGAAGCGCCGCTGCAAAGCTGATTGAGCGCGGTTTGGTGACGGTTAACGGGAAAAGCGTGGACAAGAAAACCGTGCTGAAAAGCGGGGAAATCGCGGTTGTGGAAATCCCCGAGCCTGAGCCACAGGATATTTTGCCCGAAGATATCCCTCTCGATATCGTTTACGAGGACGAGGATTTGCTTGTGGTGAACAAGCCGAAGGGAATGGTGGTTCACCCGGCGGCGGGGCATTTTTCGGGAACTCTTGTCAACGCGCTGATGTATCACTGCAAGGACAGCCTTTCGGGGATTAACGGCGAAATTCGCCCCGGTATCGTGCACCGGATTGACAAGGACACAAGCGGGCTGCTGATTGTCGCGAAGAACGATTTCGCGCACATCGGCTTGTCCGAGCAGATTAAGGCGCACTCGTTCACGCGCGAATATCAGACGGTTGTCTGCGGAAACATAAAGCAGGACGGCACGGTGAACGCGCCTATCGGCAGGCACAAGCTTGACCGAAAGAAGATGTGCGTGACGGCGGAAAACTCCCGCGAGGCGATTACGCACTATTTTGTGCTGAGGAATTTTGCGGGCTACACGCATCTTCGCGTGCAGCTTGAAACGGGCAGAACGCATCAAATTCGCGTTCATCTGTCCTATATCGGACACCCGGTAGCCGGTGACGAGGTTTACGGAAACGGTAAACCCAAGTGGCTGTGCGGGCAGTGTTTACACGCGAAAAAAATCGGTTTCGTTCACCCGCGAACGGGCGAGTACCTGGAGTTTGACAGCGATTTGCCCGAGTATTTCAAGAAATTTCTGAGAGAAATTGAGTGATTTATGGATTTCAAGAATATAATTTTTATGACCGACCTCGACGGTACGCTTCTCACAAGTGAGAAAAAAGTTCACCCCAAGGATATGGCGGCGATTGAGCGTTTTCGCGCGGGCGGCGGGATTTTCACAATTGCCACGGGGCGCGGTTATTCAATGGCGAAGCGAGTTGCCGAGGAGATTTGCCCGAACGTGCCGTGCGTGATTTTTAACGGTGCGGCGGTGTACGATTTCAATGCCGACAAGTTTTTGTGGCGGTGCGAAATCGATTCCAAAGCGCGCGAGTATATCCGCAAAATAACCGATAAATTCCCGGGAGTTGGCGTTGAGGTGCTTTGCGAGCAGACGGTTTACGTTCCGTTTATGAACGATTACGAGCAGCGTCACCTCGATATGGAGGGAGTTGTTCCCGATTTGAGGCCGCTCGACGAGATACCCGACGAGGGCTGGCTGAAATTTTTGTTCACCGCAGCGCCCGAGGTGCTCGATGAAATTGAGAAAATGACGGCAAGCGGCTTCGAGAATGTAACAAGAATGCGTTCTGCGGCGATTTTTTACGAGTGCCTGCCGGTCGGTGTGGACAAATCGCGCGGCTTTGCGGAGCTTATCAAAATTCTTGGTGCGGAGAAACGCTTTTCTGTGGCTTCCGGCGACTACAAAAACGACGCCGCGATGATTAAAAACGCAAATCTCGGAGTTGCCGTGGCAAACGCGCTTGACGAGGTTAAGGCGGCTGCGGACTTGGTTGTCTGCGACAACAACAGCGCGCCGATATCCGAGGTTATCGATTATCTGGAAAAACTGCAATGAGGTGATTTAGTGGCACTGAAACAGGCTTTTGCACAAAACGCGGTTTTGCGCAAGGAGCGTTCTGAGAAGTTTTTGAATAAACGAAATATCAAAATCAACCCGCATCTTCCCGTGATTGAGGACGAAACCGAGGCGAAAATCAAGTCGCCTGAGGAAACGGTAAAGCGCGCTGTTACGGCACTTTTTGCCACTCAGATAGCGATGGACTGCCTAAATCCCGACGCTGATGTGAAGGAATCGGCAGCGTTTTTCGGGGAAATGCTCGCTCGGTTCGGGCTTTTAGATGAACCGACTCCCGAGGAAAAGCTGTTTTTTGCGCTGGTGAACGAAAACGCGTCGAAGCCGACCGCGAAGTATGCAAGCGATATGTCGTGGCGGATTGAGATGGTAATTCCGCTGCTTTGGGCGTGCGGGATAATTTCGGATGACTTGTCCTATCCCGACAAGGAGTCCGAGTATATTGAGCAGGCGCGTATGATTGCCGCTTGTGACAATTTTGACGAGCTTATGCAAAAGGTGAATATGCGAAATCCATCGAAAATTCTAGACAAAGCGGATTTGCTGTTCAGAATGGATTGGGCGTGCGTGGACGCGCGTCTGAGAGGCGAAATTCCCTCGGGAAATCTCAACCCGGACGTTGTTGTCGAGCAGCACAAGGGCATAAACTGGCTTATCGGCGCATTTGACGCTGAAAATTGGGATAAAGTTAATCCCCATACATAAAAAATAAAGGAGTAGCTTATGGACGAAAAACTTGTAAAACAGCTGGAAATCGCGGCTGTAAAAATAAGAATGGGCATTATCGAAGGCGTTCACTCCGCTAAAGCGGGACACCCGGGCGGTTCTCTTTCCTGCGCGGATTTGCTTGCGTATCTTTATATGCACCGCTTGAACGTTGACCCCGCCGACCCCCAGTGCCCCACGCGCGACCGTATGGTAATGTCGAAGGGACACGCTGCGCCTGCGCTTTATGCAACGCTTGCGTTGAGGGGATTTTTCCCGATGGAAGAGATGAAAACGCTGAGAAAGAACGGCGCTCGGCTTCAGGGACACCCCGACTCCAAGAAAATCCCCGGCGTTGATTGCAGCACGGGTTCACTTGGACAGGGAATTTCGGCAGCCTGCGGAATGGCGCTCTCGGGCAAGATTTCCTGCGACAGCTACAAGGTTTACGCAATTCTCGGCGACGGTGAAATCGAAGAGGGAATTGTGTGGGAAGCGGCAATGTTCGCGGCGCATTATATGCTGGACAATCTGGTCGCCGTTGTTGACAACAACAATCTTCAGATTGACGGCAAAATCACCGAGGTTATGTCGCCGTACCCGATTGACGAGAAGTTCAAGGCGTTCGGCTGGCACGTTATAAATATCGACGGGCACGATTTCAATCAGATGGAAAAGGCGTTTGACGAGGCAGAAAAGGTTGTTCAGAAGCCGACCGTGATTATAATGAAAACAACCAAGGGCAAGGGCGTTGATTATATGGAGAACTCTGTTGACTGGCACGGCAAAGCGCCCGGCGACGAGGATTACGAAAGAGCGATGAAACAGCTCAGAGAGCAGCTTGCGGAACTTGAAGGGAGTGTAGACTGATGGATAAAAAGGCAACCCGAGAGGGATACGGCGACGGTCTTGTAGCGCTTGCAGAGGTTCGTCCCGATTTGGTGGTTTTGGACGCGGATTTGGCTGCGGCAACCAAGACTTCGATTTTCAGGAAAGCGTACCCCGAAAAGCATTTTGAGTGCGGAATTGCCGAGCAGAATATGATGGGCATTGCCGCGGGAATTGCGTCCACGGGAAAACTCGTTTTTGCAAGCTCTTTTGCGATGTTTGCCACGGGAAGAGCGTTTGAAATCGTGAGAAACGCGATTTGCTATCCTAATCTGAACGTGAAAATCGGCGGAACTCACGGTGGAATTTCTGTCGGCGAGGACGGCGCAACGCACCAGTGCAACGAGGATATAGCGCTTATGCGCGCAATCCCGGGAATGACGGTTATCAATCCTGCGGATTACATTGAGGCAAAGGCGGCTGTTCTGGCGATGGCGGAGCACGTCGGACCGGCGTATCTGCGTTTCGGACGTCTGGCAATTCCCGTTTACAACAGCCCCGATTACAAATTCGAGGTCGGCAAGGGAATTACCTTGAAGGACGGCAAGGACATCACGATTATCGCAACGGGACTGATGGTTGCCGAGGCGATTGAGGCGGGAAAAGCGCTCGCGGAGCAGGGAATTGACGCGCGCGTTATCAACATTCACACGATTAAGCCGATTGACCGCGAGATTATCATAAAGGCTGCTCGCGAAACGGGGAAAATCGTCACGGTTGAGGAGCACAGCGTAATCGGCGGCTTGGGTTCGGCAGTCGGCGATGTTGTACTGGAGGAATACCCCGTGCCTGTTGTGAAAATCGGCATTCAAGACGTTTTCGGACACAGCGGTGCGGCAAAGGATTTGCTTGTTGAATTCGGACTTACTGCGGAAAACATCGTTCACACGGTGAAAGCGCTGCTTGGAAAATAAAAAATCAATCCCGAGGAACTTCGGTTTCTCGGGATTTTTGTGTTAATTCTCAAAAAAGAAAACGTTTGCGGGAGTGCCGTCGCCATAATCGACCTCTTTGTTGGGATAATTCTCGACAACTCTGAATTTCCCGCCCGTATACTCGTTTATCACGGTATTCCAGAATTTTACAGACGCTATATTATGCGGGTGACATTTGAGCTGCCACTTGCCGTGGTGCTTGTCGAGAACCTGGAAAACCGCCTGCCGACCGACACCGCAGCGCCTGTATTTGTGCATTACAAAAAATTCCGAAAGGCAAAAATCCGTCGATTCTTCGGGCACCTCGGGGTAATCGCTTATCAAAACAAACCCCGCGAGCTTTCCGTCAACCTTAATCAGGTACGGAAAGCGGTTTTCCTCGGTGAAATAGCAGTCCAGCCACTCATAGTGATACAACCCGTCATCTTCGACATCGGCTTTTTCCCACTGCGAAAATTCGTAAAAATACTTCTCAAAAAGGTTGAACAGCGCTGTTTTCTCATTTTCTCCGGCTTCAATCAAACTAACCATTTGCGCCTCCTAAAATCCATAATACAGCAAAGTCACTTTTGACGCAAGCATCAAAGGTGACTTTGGTTTATTCATCTATTTTCTCAAATCAAGCTTCCGAAACCAGATTTTTGCAGTTTTCGTAGGTTAAAACGGTAAACTCATCGTAATCATCGGAGAGTCTGAACGCGCCCTCGGGCAGCTCGCACTCGGTAAAGCGGAGCAGCTTTTCCGCGTCAACAGCGGGGCAGGGGAACACCGCCTTGTGCCTGAACAGCGAGATTAAGCCGCTTGACAAGCCGTTTGCGTTGCCGCAGACGAACATAACGTGGAGTCCCGCTCTCGAGCCCTTGGTGAGCAGCTTTTTGAGGTCGGCGGACGCGTCGTCGGCAGCCATCGCCGCAAGCAGAATGTCACCGCCGAGCACAATCACGAATTTCTTCTCATCAAGAGCGGCGAGTTCGCGAATTCGAGTTTCGCCGTCCTCGCCCTCGAAAACGCTAAGCCCGTCAAGCGCAACGTTTTCGGAAAGCTGCTTGTAAACGGGGTTGCTCCGCGCCGCCATAATTTCGAGGTCAACGTTCTGTTCCTTGAGCGACAAAATCGCTGCTGCAACGGCATTTGCCGCGTATTTTTTCTGCGAAGCGGGAGCGATTGCCAGGATATTTTCACCGAAATCATCGTGAAGGACAACGGGAGAGTTGTCCGCAAGTCGGCAAGGCTCGCCCATAAACAGCATAATCTCGTTATCGGCGCGTTTTCCGAGCAGCTCGCTGCGCGATTTTTTACGGCTCGCGTAGTCAATCCGACCGGTTCTGTCAGCGAAGAGAACGTGCTTGCAAACGTAGTCGCCGTAGTTCTCGGAATACTCGTCAACCGCGTTAAATTCAGCTTCCGCGGGCTTTTCGTTCGGGATAATTCTCGCGAGATAAAGCTCGGTGTCCTTTTCGGGGACGCACACAAACGCGCAGTTTGCGGGAACTTTTCTGAGCGAATCAACCTGGTTTTCGTACAGCCTTACGCCGTCAAGCAGCCATTCTGCATGCAGCTCGTTTCCTTGCATAATCGCCGCGCAGTGAACGGGCGCATTTCTGAAAACATCGGGCTTCGCGCCGTTTTCGGAGAAGGTTTCGCCGATGAGCACGAGGTTAATTCCGTACTTTCCGCAGCAGCCGAGAATTTTCGCAAGGCGGTCGCGCGAGCTTCTTCCGAACATTTTCGGCGCGCTGTCAAGGGACGTGAGGAACTCGGGGAAATCGTTTATAAGCGCGATAATTCTCGGCAAATAAACGTTCGCGGGAACCTCGGAATAATCCTTCCAGCCGTTTTCGGTGAACTTAGCTTCGCGTGAATTCAGCTCCTCGCCGAGCGCTTCGACGATATCCGAGCAAACGTGCGGATTGCTGTCGGCAACCGCATATCTGAGGTGCGGGCAATTCTCACCGACTTGGTTCAAAAGCTCGGCGGTGCGGTCGAAAATCCACAATTCCGCTTCATCGGGGTGCGCGCGGGAGATGGTCTGATTGATAATCTCGCGGATAACCGCAAGTCTGCCGAAATTGTGTTTTCCGCAGATATATGTCGAATTTCCGCTGATATCAAGCGAAATTCCCTTGTTGTCCATATCTCTTCCGATAATAATTTCGGACAAAGCGCGGCTGCCCTTGGAGTTTTCCTTAGCCTCAGCAGCCACGGTTTTCTCAGCATTTTGCGAAGAATCCGTCATATCGATATTTGCGACAGCGTGCTCGTGATGAACGGGCGCTTCAATCGGCTCGTCAAGAGAAATGTTCTCGCGAACAGGCTCTGCGGCTTGCTGAATGGTTTCTTCGTGAACAGGCTCGGAAACTGCGGGTTCAAGCTTAACGGTTTCGCTGATTTCCGAGATTGACTCAAAGGAAACCTCTTTTTCTTCCTTGGGGCGGGGGAGGTTGAGAAGAATGTGCGGCGGGATATTTTCGTCCGCGCCAAACGGTAAATCACTCAAATTTTCGCCGGCGCTTGCGGGCTGAACCGATTCGGTTTTGACGGGAGCAGGAGTTTCCGTATGAATTTCAGGGTGAACCTCCGCATGAGCAGCTTGAGAAGCCTGCTGGCGGCGTTGTTCAACATAAATTCTGCGAACATCGTCGGGAATTTCGGACGGCGCGGAGTACCAGAAAAGGCTCTCGCGCGTTGATTCAAGCCAAAACGCGCCGTTTCTGCTGCGAATGGAAATCGCGTTTTGACGGATATTTTTTTCAACCTCGGTCTGCGGCGTGGAATTGTTGTGGGTGAGCACGAGCAAAACGCCGCTCTTTTCAGCCGCTTCGCTGATTTTAACAGCAGCTTCGGTCATCTCGGTGCCATAGTTCTCGGGGAAGCCGTGCAGGACGATAATCCGAGAAATTTTGCCCGAAGCAGGCTGCTCTTCAATCTGCTCCTGGAGCTCCAGCAGCTTGCTCTGAGCCTCGCCGATGGACTGCGGAACGATGATAAACGGGTTGATGCCCTTAGCCATTGTTGACAAAACTCCGAGAACATCGGGGCTGCACTTAATCGGGTCGCAGAAAAAGACATCGGTGAGGTCTTGACCGAAATACTTGATAAAGTTGAGTAGCAGGCGCTGAACACCGCCGAGAAGATACGCGTTGTTCCTCTCGTCGAAATCGAGCATAAGCACGCTGCCGTTCTGCGTGGAAACACCGAAGGGCGCGCCGATTGTGCGGGCAGCGGAGTTGTACTCGCCCTTTGAGAGCGCGGACAGCTCCTGTTCAACCTCCATCGGAACGGTCAGTTTAACTCTGCGCTGACCGATGCTGATTGAGCTTTTGTCGAGGAGATTTACGGTACCCTGGCTGTTGAACGCAGACTTGTCGAACGACAGCAGCTTCAAATACTGTTTGAAATCCTCGGATTGTATGTAAGCCTTTTCGTCGGCGTCGTGCTGGATTTTGCGCTTTTCGAGCGCGGCAACATCGCTGTCATACTGCCGTTTTGCCTGCACCTTGCTGCCTTCGATGAGCTTTCTTGTGCGCTCGATTTCCGACTCGTAGAACAGCTTCATTCCCGACGCTTTTGTGTAAAGCGACTCGGCGTTCGGGTCGTTGTGGGAATCGAGCTTGATTGTCTGGCGAATACTCTCAAGAGCGCCCTCCGAGGTTTCAAAGGGCATCTGTGCTTCTTCGAGGTCTTGGGGCTGAGCGTGGTCGCGGGCGTAGTCCATAAGCTCCTCGACCTTAGCGATTTTTTTGCGGTAGTGTTGGAGCTTCTCGCTCAAATCCGAGTCCGAGGAGCTGCAATAATCGTTGTACTCCTTAAACGCGGCGTCCATTTCGGCAGA
>SFLN01000085.1 GCA_004554555.1 [Eubacterium] saphenum
AAAAGACTTTTTTCGCTTCGCGTGCCCGATTACAGCTTTGCGAAAAGCTCCTTTGCCCTCTTCATCAACGCCGACTTCTCATTCTCCAGCGCTCCGTCTACAACCTCTGAAAGAAGCTGTCCGAGAATTTCTCCCATTTTCGGCGACGGCTCCATAATCTCCTTCAAATCTCCCCCGTTCACCGCAAGCGACCTCAAATCCAAACACGGCTTCTCTTCGGCAATCTCCTCCGCAATCCTCATCGCTTCCCGCGCCGTTTCAACCCTCGCTCTTGTAAACTCCTGCTTCGCCGAGTCATCGGCAATATGCGCTTCCATTACATCACAAAACAGCTCCCCGCCCAGCTTCGACAAGCGCCGTTTTATCGCCCGCCTTGACAGCTCAATCGGCATATCGTGATACTTTATAATCTCGCACACCCGCACCCTCAGCGCATTATCGCACTTCAGCTCCCGCAAAATTTTGTCGGCAATCTCCACGCTTTTCGCCGCGTGCCCGTAATAATGCCCCTCGCCGTTTTCATCGGTTGTCCGACAACTCGGCTTTCCGATATCGTGAAAAAACATCGCAAGCCGCATTTCCGCTCTCGGCGGCGCAGCTTCAACAGCTCTCGCGGTGTGCTCGAAAAGCGTGCTGTTGTGGTATTTTGAATGCTGGTCATAATCAAACATCTCGCGGATTTCCGGAATAATCTCGGCGAAAACCTCGCGGTACTCCAAAAGCACGCTCTTCACGTTTTCACCGCAAAGCAGCTGTTTCAGCTCGGAAAAAGTCCGCTCCTTCGATACTTTCGCCAGCGTTTCCTTTTTTCGCAGCAGCGCGGATTTTGTGTTCTCCTCGATATCAAACCCCAGCACCGCCGAAAACCGCAGCGCCCTCAGCACTCGCAGTGCGTCCTCGGAAAAACGCCTTTCCGGTTCTCCGACGCAGCGGATAACTCTTGCATTTATGTCCGCTTCACCGCCGTAAATGTCGATTATACCGTGGCTCGGGCTGTACGCGATTGCGTTCATCGTGAAATCACGCCGCGCCAAATCGTCCTCCAAATTCCTCGAAAACGCAACCTCCGACGGGTGCCGACCGTCCGGATAATCCCCGTCAACGCGGAATGTCGTGATTTCCACGCTCATTCCTTTAAAGAGAACCGTCACCGTGCCGTGCTTTATCCCCGTTTCCACTACCCGACAATCCGCGAAAACAAGCTCGGTTTCCATCGGCTCGGCAGAGGTTGTTATATCGTAATCGTGCGCGGTCTTTCCCATAATTCCGTCTCTCACGCACCCGCCGACTATATAAGCCTCAAAGCCTGCTTTCTCCAGCTTTTCAAGAACTTCTCCAATCTGCTCGGGAATTTCCATTTTATCGCCCCCATTCATTTTAGTATATCACGATTTTTGTGTAAAATCAAGTTGCATTTTCCAAAATAGTGTGATATAATGAAAAGATAAGATTTAGTTGGATTTTAAAGGAAAGAGGTTGTTTTTCGTGCAGATACCAAAAAGAATTGCTTCGGGCTTGATAAATGCGCTTAAAGGCGGCGTTGTGCCGCGCACGGGACTTGGCTATATCGCAGTCGGGCGCTCCGATGAAATCGACGCGCTGCTCAAAGATGTCGCGATTGCCGAGGACGGCGGCGCGTTTTTCCGCTTTATTGTCGGGCGCTACGGCAGCGGCAAGAGCTTTCTCCTTCAAACAATGCGCGCTCACGTTACCGACCGCGGCTTTGCGGCAGCCGACGCCGATTTGTCCCCCGAGCGCCGTCTTTGCGGTACGAAAGGTCAGGGGCTTGCCACCTACCGTGAGCTGATGAAAAACCTCTCCGTTAAGGCAAAGCCCGACGGAGGCGCGCTGCCGCTCATTCTGGAAAAATGGATTGACGGTGTACGAAACGAAATTCTCGCCGAGGGTAAAATCACCCGCGAGAACTCTTTCTTTGATGTTGAAGTCGAGAAACGCATTTTCGCGAAAATCAACGGTCTTGAAGATATGGTTCACGGATTTGAGTTCGCGGCAATTATCACGGAGTATTATCACGGCTTTCGTGACGGAAACGATGAAAAGCAGCGAAACGCAATCCGCTGGCTGCGCGGCGAGTTTTCCACGAAGACCGAAGCGCGCGAATGTCTGAACGTCAGCACAATCATCAACGATGAAAACTGGTACGATTACCTCAAGCTGATGACGTCTTTCCTCGTGAGCGCGGGGTACAAGGGGCTTGTCGTGATGATTGACGAGCTGGTGAATATAATGAAAATCTCAAATTCCGTCACGCGCCAGTACAACTACGAGAAAATTCTGATGATGTACAACGACGTGATGCAGGGCAAGGCGCACAATCTCGGCATAATTCTCGGCGGCACTCCGCAGTGCGTTGAGGACACGCGGCGCGGTGTTTTCAGCTATGAGGCGCTGCGCTCGCGTCTGGAGCGCGGAAGATTTGCCTCCGATGACGTGAAGGATTTGATGTCGCCGATTATCAGGCTGTCGCCGCTGAATTACGAGGAGCTGACCGTGCTCACGGAAAAACTCGCGGAAATCCACGGGGTTGTGTTCGACTATGAGCCGAAAATCACGCTCGAGGACAGAATTTTCTTCGTCAAGGCGGAGTTCGGGAGAGTCGGCGCGGACTCGAATATCACGCCACGCGAGATGATACGCGACTTTATCGAGCTGCTGAATATCGCCTACCAAAACCCCGACAAGACAATAGCCGAGCTTATGGGCGAGGACGAATTCAAGTTTGCCGAGGGTGAGGGCGAGGATAAAGCTGACGGTTTCGAGGACTTTGATTTATGAGCGAAAACGCGATTTTTTACCGATTTGCGCCGTTTATTCAGGACTTCATCTACCGCAACAAGTGGGAAGAGCTGCGCCCGATACAGGTTGAAGCGGCGCGGGTTATCTTTGACACGGACGACAACCTCCTTCTCGCTTCCGGCACGGCAAGCGGCAAAACCGAGGCTGCGTTTCTGCCCGTACTCACGCACCTCTGGGAGAACCCGTCCGGCTCGGTTGGAGTGCTGTACGTTTCGCCGCTAAAGGCGCTGATAAACGACCAGTTCGAGCGGCTCCAAGAGCTGCTCGATGAACAAGATATCCCCGTCACCAAGTGGCACGGCGACGCTTCTCCCACGGCGAAAAAGCGCCTTGTCAAGAACCCGCGCGGCGTTATGCAGACAACTCCCGAAAGCCTCGAAAGTCTGCTTATCCGCAACAGCAACGCGGTTTCGAGGCTTTTCTCCGACTTGCGCTTCGTCATCATCGACGAGGTGCACTATTTCATGGACAACGACCGCGGACTTCAGTTGCTCTCGGTGCTCGAAAGAATTCAGCGCATAATCGGCTTCACGCCGCGAAGAATTGGTCTTTCGGCAACGCTCGGCGATACCCAAAATGCCGAGAAGTGGCTCAACATGGGCACAAGCCGCGCCTGTTCAACTCCGAAGTGCCAAGATAAAGGCAGAAAAGTTCGGCTGTCCGTGCGGTTTTTCCCCATAGCTGAGAAAATTCCGAACGGCAACAGCAAAACGCTTTTGCAGAATTATTACGATTATCTCTACGAGTGTACGCGCGGAAAACGGTGCATTCTGTTCTCCAACAGCAAGGGCGAGGTTGAGGAAAATATCGCGCACCTCAAAGCGATTTCCGAAAAAAATCACGACGGCGGTTGTTATCTCGTCCACCACGCGAACATTTCTCCCGCGCTGCGAGAGTTTGCCGAGAAAAGTATGAAAAACGGCGAGCTGCCCGTGTGCACGGGTGCAACGGTTACTCTGGAGTTGGGAATTGACCTGGGAAAGCTGGAAAGGATTGTCCAGACGGGCTGTCCGCTCACGGTTTCGGGGCTTGTACAGCGGCTCGGGCGAACAGGTCGGCGCGGCGGTGAGACGGAAATGCGCTTTGCTTTTCGGTACGATATGAGTCTGCCCAAAACCGATTTTTACAAGGAAATAAACTGGGATTTCGTGATGTGCGCGGCGCAGATTTTGCTCTACACCCGCGAAAAATTTGTTGAACCGATGTATCTGCCAAAGCTCCCGTTTTCGCTGCTTTATCACCAAACGATGTCGATTATGGCGGCAAACGGCTCTCTTCAGCCGCGGGAGCTTGCGCGGCAAGTCCTCACGCTGTCGGTGTTCTCAAACGTCACAAAGGAGGATTACCTCGCGCTTTTGCGGCACCTTCTTGAAAACGGTCACCTTGAACGCGGCGAGGACGGCGCGCTGCTTATAGGCGAAAAGGGCGAGGCCGCCGTCAACAACTACGAGTTTCTGGCGGTGTTTTCGGTACCGGTTGAGTTTACCGTGAGAAACAACTCTGAGGTTATCGGCACGGTTCAGAACCCGTTCCCGCCGCAAAGTCAGTTTGCACTTGCGGGACAGGCTTGGGAGGTTGTCGAACTTGACAAAAAATCGCAGATAATCTACGTCAAGCACGTTGAGGGAATTTCCGCGAATATGTGGACGGACACCGGCAACGAGTACGTTCACACGCGCGTGATGAAGAAAATTCTCGAGGTGCTCACAAGCGGCGAGGAGTACGGATTTATGGACGAAACCGCGAAAAAGCGGCTTGCGGACGTGCGTGCGCTTTTCAATAACGCAGTTGCCCAAAATCACGACGAGCACATTGTCCTGCCGCTCTCGGACACGATGTACGCGGTTTTCCCGTTTATCGGAACGCGCGGTACAATGGCGCTGCTGTACGCGTTGAGGGAGCGCGGGTTTGCGGCGGAGGTGTATTTGTCGCGGTGCATTCCCGTTTGCATCGAGGTTCACACGGACAAAGGAAAGCGCGCTCTTGTGAACGCGCTCGATGAAATAAAGCGAAATAAGGCGGACAAATATGGGTTTTCGATACCCGACAACTGCGAAATCAGCGGGAAATACAACGACTATATCCCGCGCGAGCTGCTCAAAAAGCAGTATGTTGAGGACTATCTTGACGCGGAGGATTTGGTTAATCTGGAGTAGCCTTTTGGAACGCCTTTGCGATGACGTTTCCCAAAAGTTCACCGGTATAAACGGCTTCGTCAAGCGAATTTCCGTGACTTCCAACCTCAATCAGCAGCGCGCCCTTTGACAGATTTTGGTTGTAATTCCGATAATCGAAAAGAACCGGTCGCGCGAGATTCGGGTACATTTCCTCGGCGGTGTTCTGCAAAAGGCAGGCGAGCTTGAAATTCTCGATATAATCGGGCATATCAAAATCCTCGTTCTCGCAGCACGAAATTATCATAAACTGCGCGGCGGTTTTCCCGTTCACCTCACAAACAGGTGCACCGAGAGAACCGTCGTTTTGCACAATCCCGTCGCGGTGCAAATCAATCACAATGTCGATATCGGGGTACTTTTCGAGAAGGTCGCTCACGCTTTCCGCCGAGCGATAATACGCGCCTGTGAACATCGGATAGTCGTGCTGTCGGCACTCGTGGATAACCGTGATGCCGTTCTTTGCAAGCGTCTCGCAGAGCGCGTCCCCGACCGCAATCATATTTTTCGAGCAATCCGCCGAGCGTATCGGATAATCCTCGTCAAACCAGCTCGCCTCGGGCAAAAAGCTCTCGTTTGAGTGCGTGTGGTAAACCAGCACGCGCGGCGAGTTTTTCTCAGTGTTCTTGTGAAACTCGGGCAGCTCGTCCGCAGCTTTTTCAAGCGTTTCGTTTGAAATCTCGGTGTTGTTCCAGACCTGCGCGCCGCTCTTCAGATTTATGTAAAAATCGCCCGTCATTTTCCCGATATTATAGCGATAAATCGCGCCGCTATGCGAATTGTACACCGAATAATCGGTTTCGTCGGCAACGCTCGTTCGGTTCAGCGTGATAACCTCGCCGCGCGCTTCGTTGATTACAGCAGAGCTTTCGCTTGACGATTCAACGCTTGACGGCTGTTCAACCGACGCTTGCGATGAACTCCCGCTGTTATCTTTAATAACGTCGGAGCTTGCGCCCTCGCTGTCGGAGCTTGGAACGTGCGTTTCATCGGGATTTTCGTGGTTTTCGTAAATTCCAGCCGAGGCAAACGCCGCCTTTCGCATAAAACCGCCAATATCAGTGCCCGTGCAGGTGAGAATTGCAAGCGCGATTGACGCCGCGCCGATTGACAGATTTTTGAATTTCCCCATACTTTCACCCCTTTTGGAAATTGTATGCGGGAAATTCGCGCGTTATAACAGACTGTCCGTGAAAATACACAAAAAGCGCCCTCAAAGTCGAGAGCGCTTAATTTCATCACAAAAAAGCGCTCCCTTTTCAGAGAGCGCTCTTTGTTATTTACGATTCAAGATTACTCGTTAATCTTGGTAACAACGCCGGAACCAACGGTGTGGCCGCCCTCGCGGATAGCGAAGCGGAGACCTTCCTCGATAGCGATAGGAGTGATGAGCTCAACATCCATAATTACGTTATCGCCGGGCATGCACATTTCCTTGTCAGCAGGAAGAGTGATTACGCCGGTAACGTCGGTAGTTCTGAAGAAGAACTGCGGACGATAGTTGGAAACGAACGGAGTGTGACGGCCGCCCTCTTCCTTCTTAAGAACGTAAACCTGACCGCTGAACTTGGTGTGCGGGTGAATGGAACCGGGCTTGCAGAGAACCTGACCACGCTCGATTTCATCACGGGTAATACCACGGAGAAGTGCGCCGATGTTGTAACCAGCAACAGCCTTATCAAGGCTCTTGTGGAACATCTCGAGACCGGTAACAACGGTGCTCTTGGGCTCGGTGGTAAGACCGGTAATCTCAACGGTATCGCCTACAACTGCAGAACCACGCTCAACACGGCCGGTTGCAACAGTACCACGACCGGAAATGGTCATAGTGTCCTCAACAGGCATAAGGAAAGGCATATCTTCCTTACGGTCAGGAGTAGGAATATACTCGTCAACAGCGTCCATCAGCTTCTTGATGCAAGCGTAGATGGGGTCGTTGGGGTCCTTGGAATCAGAGGACAGAGCCTTGTAAGCGGAACCGAAGATAACGGGAATGTCATCGCCGGGGAAGCCGTTCTTGGAAAGCTCGTCGCGGATATCCATCTCAACGAGTTCGAGCATCTCAGAGTTCTTGTACTCGCCGGTAGCTGCATCGTACTCGCAGTCATCAACGTCATCGCACTTGTTTACGAAAACAACCATTGCGGGAACGCCAACCTGACGAGCAAGAAGGATGTGCTCCTTGGTCTGAGCCATAGGACCGTCGGTACCTGCAACAACGAGGATAGCGCCGTCCATCTGAGCCGCACCGGTAATCATGTTCTTGATATAGTCAGCGTGGCCGGGGCAGTCAACGTGAGCGTAGTGACGCTTGTCGGTCTTGTACTCAACGTGAGCGGTGTTGATTGTGATACCGCGCTCTCTCTCCTCGGGAGCCTTATCGATCATATCATAAGCCTCGAACTGTGCCTGTCCTTTAAGAGAAAGGTACTTGGTGATAGCAGCGGTAAGGGTGGTCTTGCCGTGGTCAACGTGACCGATAGTACCGATGTTTACGTGGGGTAAGCTGGAATCGTATTTTTCCTTAGCCATTGGTATTTCCTCCTTTTAATCACAGAGCTTTCGCTCAAAAAATACTGTAATACTATTTTAACAGATTTCACTGCAAAAATCAAGAGGTTTTCTTGATTTTTGCAGATTTTTTAATTAGTCATTCTGCTTGCGCTTGGACATAATGCCTTCAGCGACAGACTTCGGAACTTCAACGTAGCTGTTCGGCTCCATAACGTACTGGCCGCGGCCCTGCGTCTTGGAACGCAAATCGTTGGAGTAGCCGAACATCTCCGACAGCGGAACGAGAGCGGTAACCTGAACGTTGCCGGTTCTAGTTTCCTGGTTCTGAATCATACCTCTGCGGGAGTTGAGGTCACCGATAACGTTTCCGATATAGTCATCGGGAACAACAACGACAACCTTCATAATCGGCTCGAGGATTACGGAATGAGCCTGCTTGAGGGCTTCCTTGATAGCCATCGAACCTGCGATTTTGAACGCCATTTCCGACGAGTCGACCTCGTGGTAAGAACCGTCGTACAGCTCAACCTTCAGGTCAACAACAGGATAGCCTGCGAGAACACCCGCATTGAGAGCGCCCTGGATACCTGCGTCAACGGCAGGAATGAACTCCTTCGGGATAGAACCGCCGACAACAGCGTTGATGAACTCATAGCCCTTGCCGCTTTCGTTCGGGGAAACACGGATTTTAACGTGACCGTACTGTCCGGAACCGCCCGACTGACGCTTATACTTCATATCAACATCGGCATTGCCGGTGATGGTTTCCTTATAAGCAACCTGCGGTGCGCCAACGTTTGCCTCAACCTTGAACTCGCGCAGCAGTCTGTCTACGATAATCTCAAGGTGAAGCTCGCCCATACCTGCAATAATGGTCTGACCGGTTTCGGGGTTAGTCCAGGTCTTGAAGGTCGGGTCTTCCTCAGCGAGCTTGGAGAGGGCGATTGCCATCTTCTCCTGGCCTGCCTTGGTCTTGGGCTCGATTGCGAGGTCGATAACGGGGTCGGGGAACTCCATGGACTCGAGGATAATCGGGTGATTTTCATCGCAGA
>SFLN01000086.1 GCA_004554555.1 [Eubacterium] saphenum
GAAGCGACAAAACGCGTTAGCAAGCGCAAAGGGCTTGAGGAAAACTTCGTTTTCCTCTTTGCGTTTTTTGCTTACGCAAAAATCCGCTTTATTATGGGGGAAACAAGAGTTTCCCCCTTAAGGAATAGGGTTTGGGGAAAACCCCGGTGGGGTTTTCCCCAAGCAAATTTTCCGACTCGATGTCGGAAAATTTGCCTGCTTTTATGAGAAACGGAGTTTCTCATAAAAGCGCGATTTCGGCGGCTCGATGCCGACGAAATCGCCGAGAGCGCGTAAATCGCAAAGTGAGTTCCGAGGTAAAAGCAGGAGGCTAACCGCGTTTTTGGAAAACGAAGTTTTTCAAAAACGCGCGATTTTTCGGGTTCGATGCCCGAAAAATCGCCCGCCCCTCTCGCGAACTTATCTTAGCAGGCGTGTGAAGCCGCGCCTGACAAAGCTTTCGATTTCACTTACAACGGGGCGTGGCTTCACACGCGCGATTTCGGCGGTTCGACGCCGGCGAAATCGCTTGGTTTCGCAGAAACCCGGTCACAACGAACAAAGTGGAAGCGTGGTTGTTAGTCAAAGTAACGTTTTCAACAAAGAAAAGGACGCCGATTAAGTTCAGCGTCCTTTTTGCTATTCGTTATTTTCTGCGCTTGAATTTCCGCGGCTTTGGCTTTGCGGAGCTTTTCGGCGCGGTTTTTTCGGTTTTTTTCGGATTATCGGTAATCCCGCTCTTTTCCTCGTCAAAGGCAGCCGCCTCGGGAGCAGCCCCTACGCTCAGCGAGAAATCCTCGACAACCTTGTTCGGCGGCTCGTCGATATATTCCTCGGCGAACTCTGCCGTGCCTTTGAAGTACGGCTCGGTGTCGGACGGGAGATTTTTCTTGCGGAGTTTTCCCGAAACAAATTCCGCGAAGAGCAGGTAAATTACCGCGAACACGGGCGCACCAAGGAGCATTCCCGGGACGCCGAACAAACCGCCGCCGACGATTATCGACACGAGCACCCAAATCGCGGGCAAACCCATAGTTTCACCGAAGAGGTGCGGCTTGATGATGTTGCCGTCGCACTGCTGTAAAATCAGCACGAACAGCGCAAACCAGATAACCTTTGACGGGTCAACAAGCAAAATCAGGATACCGCTCGGGATTGCTCCGATAAACGGTCCGAAGAACGGGATAAGGTTGGTCACAGCGCAGATTGCCGAGATAAGCATCTGATACGGCATTCCCATCGCGAACATTCCAATCACCATAAACACAAACACAATCATCGCGTCCAGAAGATTGGAGATGATATATTTCTTGAAGATATTGTTGCACTTGTTAAGTCCCGTGAAAAGCCGCTCACAGCGCTCGTTTTTGATGAACGCGAACAGGATTTTCTTGCTTTGCGCAAGCAGCCGCTCCTTGCTGTACAGCAGGTAAATCGCGATGATAAGCCCAAGCAGAACGTTTTTCAGCCCCATCAGCAGCGAGAGCAGGAAATTCCACACGCTGCTTCCGACGTTGTTTATGATATTCGGGTCAAGGTTGGACACGAATTTTTGGAGAGCGTCCGAGATGTTGGTAAACTCCTTGAACAGGATTTGTGAAATCTGCGGGTTGTCCTTGAAGAAATCGTTGAGGAAGGCTTCGGCTTGCTTGAGGTAATCGGGGAGCTTCTCCGCGAGGTCAACCAAGCTGCTCGCGACGTTCGGCACAACCGCAAACGCAATTCCCGCAATCACCGCAAAAAGTATCACATAAGTGAGGACAAGCGAGAGCACACGCGCCAAAGCTTTTCGGCGGCTTGCGCGCTTCTTTTCGTAAGCGGCTGTCTTTTCGGGATTTTTTTCCTCGATTTCCTTAATCTTTTTCGGGAGCGCGCTTTTTGCGGGCGGCGCGCCCGATTTGAGCTTCCCGAAAAGCTTGTTCTCGAGGAGCACCATCAACGGGTTCAGAATATACGCGATAATAATGCCGCAGATTACGGGCGCAATAACCGCGCCAACCCAAGAAAACCCGTTTGAAATCGAGTCAAACTTAAACACAAAAACCACGAACAGCACACCCACAGCAAGTACAATCAAGCTGTAAATCGCTATCGTGGTGTATTTTTTATTCCAGTTTATTTTCAAGTGCTTCACCGCCTTTATCAGATTAAAGCTTCACTGCTATTATTTCCCACATTTTACAGTTTACCACATTTTGACGATAATGTCAACCGAAAATTCTTGTTTATTGCATAAAACGTTGTTAATGTGAGAAAATATTGCCGAAAAATAGATTTTGAACTGAAAGGTAGAACAAATGGAACAACACGAAACGATTGACGAGAGCACGCCGATAAGCCGTTCGCTTGAAGAAAATCTGGACAACCTGCTGAAATTCACGGACAACTCCTCGGACGTTATCATAAAGAAAGGTTTTGTCTGCGGGAACAAAATTGCCGTTGTGACGTGCGAGGGAATGGCTTCAACAGACACTTTGGCGCAGCTCGTTTACCCGAAGCTGAACCTTGTCGAGGACAACAGGCTGCTCTCGCCCGACGCGCTTATGGACAGCTTTTTCAACGTGTTCCTCATCGCTGCCGAGCAGCTTGACATAAAAAATCTCGGCGACCTCACGCTGAAATTACAGTCGGGTTTCGCGATAATTCTCGTTGACGGCTGCACGAGAGCAATAGCAATCGGCGTTCAGGGGTACAAGTCGCGCGGTATTGACGAGCCGAGTTCTGAGCTGAACGTGCGCGGTTCACGGGAGGGCTTTGTCGAGGTTATCAGAACGAATATGGCGCTTATCCGCCGCAGGATAAAGTCGCCGACGCTGGTTTTTGAGCTTTCACCGTTCGGTGAGCGAAGCAACACGGACATCTGCCTTTGCTACATCTCGGACAAGGTTTCACCGAAGCTGCTGGCGAACGTGAAGAAGCGGCTGAAGTCGGTGAAGCTGAACACAATTCTCGAAAGCGGCTATATACAGCCGTATTTTGAGGGGCGTGGCGGCTGGTTTTTTTCGGAGTGCGGAACGTGTGAGCGCCCCGATGTTTTCGCGGCGAAGCTGTACGAAGGGCGAGTGGGCATTCTCGTTGACGGAACGCCGTTTGCGCTGGTTGTGCCGCATTTGTTTATCGAGAATTTCCAGACGCTCGACGATTACACGCAAAAGCCGTTTTACGCGTTTTTCATCAGAACGGTGCGGCTTGCGGCTTATCTGATAACGCTTTTTCTGCCGGGATTTTATGTGGCGGTCGCCTCGTACAATCCCGAAATGCTGCCGTCATCGCTTATCCTGAACCTTGCCGCGGCGGAGCAGACCGCGCCGTTTTCGCTGATGGTGGAGTGCCTTTTCATACACTTTATGTACGAAATTCTGCGTGAAGCGGGAATACGTCTGCCGCGACCTATCGGTCACGCAATCGGCGTAGTCGGGGGACTTGTAATCGGCGATATCACGGTATCTGCGGGACTTGTGGGAGCACCGATGGTGCTGATTGTGGCGCTGTCGGGGCTGTGCAGCTTTGTCGTGCCGAAAATGTACGAGAAAGTTGTCATTCTGCGGTTTGTGTATATCATCGCGGGCGGCGTGTTCGGGCTGTACGGTCTGCTTCTGGCAGCGGGCGCGGTTGTGATAAAAATGTGCTCGCTTTCAACCTACGGCGTGCCTTATATGGCGCCGATTTCGCCGTTTTCACCAAAGGCTTCGCGGGATATGTTCGTGCGGGCAAACTGGAAGAAGATGGCGAAAACGGACGTCACCGTGCAGTCGCTTAACGGCGCGGATATTAAAAGGTGAATGACGGTAGACAAAACAGGTAGACATTTTGTAAGTGCCACAAAGCGCATAACAGTACGGCTCCGCAGATTTCGGTAGACAACAGGTAGACATTTTTCGGCGCGCTTTCGACTGCCCGCAAACCGCATAACAAAGCTGGTTCACGGGGTGTAGGCAGACAAAGTAGACAAAATTTTTCTATTGTTCGCGTGGGAAAATTTTTTATAAATTTATGGCGTGTATAGAGATATATTATATATAATATATAAAATAATTAAAAAAAGTTGTCTACTTTGTCTACTTGGTGGGCTTAAACCGCATTGCAGAGCCAAATTCTAGGTAGACATTTTTTTAAGCATTTTGTCTTCCTCATTTTTGGACACTCTCGACAAACCGCTCTGCAAAGCCGTTTTTGGGCATTTTTCTCCCGGAAAATTTTGTCTACCTATTTTGTCTACCGAGAAACGCTTGTCAAACAACTTCCCCAAAAACGGCTCTGTTAAGCCAAATCTCCGGCAGACATTTTGTTGCAGAGAGTTGAACAAAAGAGGTGAACCGATGGAAAACTACGCAGAAACCATAATCCCGAACCGCGCCGCGCTCCCGCAGGAAGCGTATCTGAGTGAGCTTGCGCTGCCGTTTGCGGTGATGACCGAGATACAAATTCACGATAAATTTGAAAAGGGTGAGGACAAATGACGCGGGACTTCCCGAAAATAAGCGCGGCGCAGCTGTTTTGCATAATGCTTTTGTCGCGGCTCACGATGGACGTAATCGCGCCGCCGCCCGTGCCCGAGTCGCCGGTTGAAGCGCTCTGCGTGATTGCGGTAACGGAGCTGGTGCGGCTTGCGATTGCCTCGCCGCTGATTTTCTACTCTTTTCGCCGTGACAACGTTCACCGCTCGCTATACCGCAAAAACAGGTTTCTCGGCTGGCTTTCGGCGGTTTTCGCGTGTATCCTGCTTGTCGGCGCCGCAGCCAAAACGCTGTTCCACGGCACCGATTTCGCTTACAAAAACCTGCTTGTCGGCGGGACGGCTTGGGCGGTAATAGCAGCTGCGGCTGCGTTTGCGCTGTACTTGGTTTATATGGGAGTTGAAGCGGCGGCGCGCGCGGGCGTGCTGTTTCTGATTGCCGCAGCGATAATCACGGCGGCGGTGTTCCTCGCGGATATTCCGTATATGCAAATCTCACCGATGTGGCGCGGAAGCGGCTTCGGCACGTTTTTCAAGGACGTTTTGCGGTGCTTTTCAAACGGCGGCGAGTACCTCGTTTTCGCGGCACTTTTGCCTTATGTAAACCGCGAGAAATCAAGCTCTGCGGGGAACTCGGTGCTGTGGTTTGCGCTTATTTCGACGGTAGTTTCGGCGGGAATGTGCGCGGTGAATTATCTGATTTTGCGCGAGATGTACCCGCTTGCCGAGTACCCGTTTATCGCGTCTGCGTCGCTTGCCGATATCGCCCTGTTCAAGCGGCTTGACGGCATTTGCGCGGCAGTCTGGGAGCTTTGCGCGGCTTTTCGGACGGGACTTATGCTGCTGGCGGCGGTGTGCGTAGTAACCTCGGTTGTCCGCGCCGCTCGTGAGCAAAAGTCGAGCAGGAGCGATGGGTAACTGCGGTTGATTTGGGGCAGCTTTCGGCTTGAACAACCTGTACGGTAAAGCTGCTGACAACGCTTTACTGAGCCGCGCGTGAGCTTGAGAGTGGATAACGGGAGTCGAACCAACCAACTCATCATTACGCGTTAACGCGCGATTAACTCGGGCAAAACCAAGCGGTGAAGCAGGTTGCTCGTTGAATTATGCAGCTGCTGCCGATGAAAAGTGATGAAAATCCAAGCGGTAAAACGCGGGTGAACGCCGAACCAGTTCCCCGAGCGGCTTGATGGGATTTGCGCGGCTGATTTGGGGCGGCTCTTGCCGGTGAACAAAAAACGCGCGGAGGGGATTTCGGCATAGCGCCGAACCAGTTCCCCGAGCGGATTGGCGGGATTTGCGCGGCTGATTTGGGGCGGCTCTTTGCAGTGAACGAAAAACGGGCTGGAGTGGATTTCGACAGAGCGCTGAACCAGTTCCCAGAGCGGCTTGGCGGAATTTGCGCGGCTGATTTGGGGCGGCTCTTGCCGGTGAACAAAAAACGCGCGGGAGTGGATTTCGGCATAGCGCTGAACCAGTTCCCCGAGCGGCTTGACGGGATTTGCGCGGTTGATGTCGGGCAGCTCTTGACGGTGAACGAAAACGGGCGGGAGTGGATTTCGACAGAGCGCTGAACCCGCTGCTCAAGCGGCTTGACGGTGAATGGCGCAGAATTTGTTAAGGAAAACCCACCTTTTGATAAGGAGAAAAAATGAAGAAAATTCCGTTTTTGGCAATAATCACAGCGTTTCTTTTCACGGGCTGCGCCGACGCGACAGACCTCGGAAACCGCGCTATAATACAGGCTGCCGCGATTGACTATGACGATGGCTACCGCGTTTCGGCACTGCTTTTTTCGAGCGGGGGAGCGGGTTCGGACGTTATCGACGCGTCGCAGGAGAATGTGATTAAGGTTGTGGGCACGGGAAAAACGCTTGCCGAGGCTGTGGACAACCTCTCGCTGGTTGACGGGAAAAAGATTTATATGAGCGAAACAAAGCTGCTGGTGCTGGGGGACGGCTTTTCCGAGGAGAGCGTGACGGACGCGCTGAACACGCTGTACTACGACCTTCGGTGCAGTCTGAATATGCCCGTGTGCTGCGCGGAGAACGCGGAGTTTCTTACGGATTTGCAGTTCACCGAGGGCATAACGTCCGCCGAGAAGCCGCTTTCGATGATTGAAAATGCGCACGAGCTTGGCGTTTCCCCGAAAACCACGCTGCTTGACCTGTTCGCCGACGCTTCTGCGAAACGCACCTCGCTTATCCCAATGTTCAAGCCGAGCGAAAACGGACGCGGTATGACCTCGGCTGAGGACGGGGAAACGGCGGTGCTGTCGGGTTGTCGGGTGTTGGAGAACGGCTTTCTCACGAGCACCTTCGACCAAAGGCAAACCGTGAGCCTGCTTCTCAAGGGCAACAAAACCGACCATATCGCGCTGAATTACGTTTTCAGGGGCGAGGAGAAAACCTGCGAGGCGTACGCGATTAAGGTGCTTGATGAGGTTGACGATTTCGGGCACTCGTGGACTGTACGGGCGAAATTCCGCAGCAGAACCGGCGGCAAAATCCCCGACGATGAACGCGAACCCGCTTTGCAAGCGCTTGTACAGGCAGTCCGCGGGATTGATTATTGAGCGAAATCTGCGCGATTTTTCGGGAATTTGGCTGCGCAAAAACTTTGCCCGATAACCGCAAACCCGCTCTGCAAGCGCTCTCACAGACTGACTGTTGGACAAAATCTGCACGCCTTTCGGGAATTTGGCTGCGCGAAAACTTCACACGATAATCGCGAACCCGCTCTGCAAGCGCTCTCGCGGGCTGACCACGAGGATTGATTATAGAGCGAAAAATATTCAAAAAATCTACTTGCAGACGCGCGAAAACTATGCTATAATGGAGTATAGACTAGTTTTAAGGAGTGGATAAAATGAACACGATTAACGATTGCTACACGCTGAAAAACGGCGTGAAAATCCCGTGCATTGGCTTTGGAACGTGGCAGACGCCGAACGGTGACGAGGGTGTAAATTCCGTGCTTTGCGCGCTCGAGGCGGGCTACACGCACATCGACACCGCCGAGGGCTACGAAAACGAAGAAAGCGTTGGTCTGGCGGTGAGGAAGAGCGGTATCCCGCGCGAGAAGCTGTTTATCACGTCAAAGCTGTGGAACGATATGCACGGCTACGAAAACACGCTTGCGGCTTTTGAGAAAACGCTGGAAAAGCTCGGCACGGATTATCTCGATTTGTTCCTCATTCACTGGCCGAATCCGCTGAAATACCGCGATTGCTGGCAGGAGGCGAACGCGGGGACTTGGCGCGCGTTTGAGGAGCTGTACGAGGCGAAGAAAATCCGCGCTATCGGTCTGAGCAACTTCCGTCCTCACCACATCGACGAGCTGATGAAAACGGCGAAAATTGCGCCGATGGTGAACCAAATCAGACTTTGCCCCGGGGACACGCAGGACGAACTTGTCGCGTACTGCCGCGAGCGGGGGATTTTGCTTGAAGCGTACAGCCCGCTTGGTACGGGGAAAATCTTTGCGGTACCCGAGATGCAGCAGCTTGCGGAGAAATACGGGCGGTCCGTCGCGCAGATTTGCATACGGTGGAGCTTGCAGCGCGGTTATTTGCCGCTGCCGAAGTCGGTTACTCCCGAGCGTATTCGGGAGAACGCGAACGTTTTCGATTTTGAGTTGTCGGAGGAAGACGTGGAGCTGATTGCGGGACTTACGGGCTGTGCGGGAGTTGAGCGCGACCCCGATACCGCGCCGTTTTGAGTTCAAATTCTGCGGTTCAACTTCATCGATAATAGAAAAACTAGGGCTGTCTTCACGACAGCCTTTTTTTGAGCGCGTTTTATTGAATTGTAACCAAATTGTAACCAAATTGTAACTGCTTTGTAATTGCATTTGCCAAACAAACGTGCTATAATATTTTCATAAGGATACAATTCAACCTCAGCACAAATTATAGAAAGGATTTAGCATTTATGAAAAAACAAATTGCGGCAATTTTATCGGCAACACTTATTCTCGCAAGTCTGACAGGCTGTTCAAACGGCACGGAAAGCTCGGGTGAAAGCAGCTCCGAGAGCGATTTCAGCTCCGTGACAAGCTCCGGCGAAAGCGATTTTTTCGGTTCTTCCGAGGAACAAAGCTCGGCGGTT
>SFLN01000087.1 GCA_004554555.1 [Eubacterium] saphenum
CTACCTCAGCGAAGCGGTGCTGAATTATATCTTGCTTCTCGGCTGGGCGCCTAAGGGTGAAAACGAGATTTTCTCGCTTGACGAGATGATTAAGGAGTTCGATATCAGCGGAATTTCCAAATCTCCCGCAATTTTCGACCCGCTGAAGCTCAAGGCGATAAACGCGCATTATATCAGAGAAATGCCGCTCGAAAAGTTTGTAGGCTACGCAGAGCCGTATATCAGACAAGCCTGCAAGCGTGATATCGATATAAACCTGCTTTGTGCGGGACTTCAGCCGCGCTGCGAGGTGTTCACGGACATCGCGCCGCAGATTGATTTCATCGATGAAACGCTTGATTACCCGCTTGAAATGTACGTTTCAAAGAAGAGCAAAACAACGCTTGAAACGTCGCTTGACTGCCTGAACAAAATTCTTCCCGTTCTCGAAGAAATCGAAGATTTCACAAAGGACAACGTTCACGAAAAGCTGATGGCGCTTGTGGAGCAGCTTGGCGTGAAGAACGGATTTTTGCTGTTCCCGCTGAGAATTGCGCTTAGCGGAAAGCAGGTTACACCTTGCGGCGGCGTTGAGCTTTGCGCGATTTTGGGCAAGGAAGAGTCGCTTGCAAGAATTAAGAAAGCGATTGAAAGACTTTCGGCACAATAATTTCAGACGCATTTCACGGGGCTGTCACTTTTCCGTTGTAAAATAATAGGGTATTGAGCCTTGTGCAGTTAAACAGGAAAATCGGCGGTTCGGAGGGTGAACAAATGATTGAGGTACAAAATCTGTCGAAGAATTACGGCTCTCGGGCGGCGCTTCGGGGAATCAGCTTTTCCGTTGCCGACGGGGAAATTCTTGGTTTTCTCGGGCCAAACGGCGCGGGAAAATCCACGACAATGAACATTCTCACGGGCTGTATAACGCAGACGGGCGGTAAAGCGCTGATAAACGGCGTAAGTATTCTCGAAAACCCGATGGCTGCGAAGAGAAATATCGGTTATCTCCCCGAAATCCCGCCGCTTTATCCCGATATGACCGTGGACGAGTATCTGAGCTTTGTTTACGGGCTGAAAAAGTGCAAGTTCCCGAAAAATTCTCACCTCGAAGAAATCCGCACGCTTACGGGTATCGAGGACGTGCGAAAGCGCGTTATACGAAATCTCTCGAAGGGCTACAAGCAGCGCGTGGGAATTGCGCAGGCGCTTGTGGGAAACCCGCAGACGCTTATTCTCGATGAGCCGACGGTCGGACTTGACCCGAAGCAGATTATCGAGATACGCACGCTTGTGAAAAAGCTCGGCAAAAACCACACGGTGATTTTGTCGTCGCACATTTTGTCCGAGGTACAGGCGGTCTGCGACAAAATCGCGGTTATCGACAAGGGAAAGCTGGTTGCTTTCGACACCGCGGAAAACCTCTCGCGAAAGCTCACGGGTGACAGAAAACTCACGGTTCACATCGAGGGCGAACGCAAAGAGGTTGAGAAAATCCTGAAATCCATCTCGGGACTTGACGCATTTCACGGCGGGAGAACGGTTGAGGGCAAGGTTACGGAGTACGAGCTTGAGGTGAAGGAAGGCTGCGATATACGCAGGGAGCTGTTCAATAAAATGGCGCAGAACGATTGCCCGATTTTGCTGATGAAGGGCAGCGAGCTTACTTTGGAGGAAATCTTCCTGAAGCTCACCACAGGCGATTTTTACGGAGGAAAAGAAGAATGACGGCAATTATCAAAAGAGAAATTTCTTCTTATTTCACGTCGCCGCTGGGATATGTGTTTTTGGCGGCATTTTACGCGTTTTCAGGACTTTTTTTGTGGATGAACTGTCTGTCGTCGGGGAACTCGGATATGTCGGGAGTTTTCCTGCTGATGTTCTTCGTCATTCTTGTGATAATCCCCGTTTTGACAATGAGAACCTTCGCCGAGGAGCGCCGACAGAACACCGACCGACTTGCGTTAAGCAGCCCGGTGAGCCTTTTCGGGATAGTTTTCGGCAAATTTGTCGCGGCATTTTTCGTGTATTTTTGTGCAACGCTTGTGATGCTGGTTTACGCGGTATTTCTAGCAGTCGCGACCGGAAACAGCGGCTCGGTGTATAACTGGCCGGCGTTTTGGGGAAATTTCGCGGCAATGCTCCTGCTGGGAGCGGTTTTCACGGCAATAGACGTTTTCATCTCAAGCCTTACGGACAACCAGATGATAGCGGCGCTCGGTTCAATCGGCGCAAATATTGTCGTGTGTTCGTTTGATATAGTATCGGGTTATGTTTCCGACGAAAATTTCAAAAAGGTTATCGATTTTCTGTCGGTTTTCGGGAAATACTCGGAGTTTACCCAAGGAATTTTCAGTCTTGCTTCGGTTGTTTTCTTCCTGAGCCTTACGGGTATGTTTATTTTCCTGGCAACGCGCGTTCTCGAACGCCGCCGCAGAGCGTAAGGGGGGAATTTTGATGAGCAAGAAAAATTCTCGTAAAATCAATCACGAAGCGGTTGAAGAAGCAAAGAAAAACGCCTCGGAAACGCTTGATGAGGTGAATGAAGCGGTTTCGGAAACGGCTGATAATGCTGTTGAAGAGGTAAGCGAAAAGGTTCCCGAAAAAGCGGAAGCGGTCAACGAAGCTCCCAAAAAGGTGAAAGCAGTCAGCGATATCCCCGACAAAAGCGCAATCCGCAAGCACCGCGCTTTGTCTGCGGTTTTCACGGCGGCGGTTTTGGTGGGAATAATCCTGCTGAACATTGTTGTGGGAATGGTTTCCGATAGGCTTGGTGCGGAGGCGGACCTCACGGCAACGGGACTTTACACGTTGGACGCGAAAACCGAGGATTACCTCGAAAACACGCTTTCGTGCGATATTTCGATAACGGTTTTGAGCCCCGAGCAAACCTTCTCCGACCAGGGAACTTATTATAAACAGGTGAGCGAAATTCTCCAAAAAATGGCGAAAAAGAGCGCTCACATAAGTCTTGACTTCATTGATTTGACAAAAAATCCTACGTTCGCCTCAAAATACTCGGGCGTGAGCTTGAGCACAAATAATATTGTTGTCGAGAACGCGCAAAACGGCAGATACAAGGTTCTCACGCAGACCGATTATTTCGGCTTGGACAACGAAATGGCGGCGTATTATTACTACTATTACGGCTATATCATGGGCTCTTCGATTGAGCAGGCGGCGCTGTCGGCAATGCTTTACGTTTCGGACGAAAATCCCGTGAAAGTGGCTTTCCTTGAGGGCTTTAACGAGAGCGACAGTTCAACTCTCAAAACGTTCCTCTCGAAAAACGGCTATGAGGTTGAAACGGTAAATCTCGCGAAAACTCTTGAAATTGACGAGAGCTTTGACTTTGCGGTAATTTACGCGCCGCTCACCGATTACGACGAAACCTCGCTGAAAAAGCTGGACAAATTCCTCGATAACAACGGCAGGTACGGCAAAAACGTGTACTATTTCGCGTCAACCGCGCAGCCGAAAACCCCGAATATCGACTCGTTTTTGAGCGACTGGGGACTGGAGGTTGGGTTCTCGGTTATCGGTCAGAGTAACTCCGAGTACCGCATTATCATCAACGGTCAGCAGACGGCTTACGCGCATTTGCAGCAGGTTGTCGAGTCGGATTACACGGGCGATTACGAGGGCTATACAATGGGTGCGGATTTGCGTCCCGTGTACGCGCTTGAGCGGTCGCAGAACACGCTTGAGGTGCTGATGAAAACCTACTCGAACGCGTTCCTGTTCCCGCTTGACGCAGGCAATGACTTTGACTTCAGCACCGCAGAAACCGGTGTTTTCAACGACGTTATAATGTCCACGAAAACCGCTTCCGACGGCACCGCAAGCAGAGTTTGTGCGATAGGCTCGGACCAGCTTTCGGGCAGCTATTTCTTCGCATACGGAAACGCGAACAACTCCGATTTCTTCCTCGACCTTTTCGACAGCGTTTCGGGCAAGGAAAAGGGCATTACGATAAGTCCGAAAGCCGTTTCGGATATCCGATTTGAGATGACGGAATCGACCGCGAACGTGCTTGTGATATTACTTTGCGCGGTTATACCGACAGCGGTTGTGGTTCTGGGAATAGTGGTCTGGGTTCGCAGGAGGCGCAGATAATGAGCAAAACCGCGAAAAACGCGATGATAGCGGGAGCAGCTTGCGTGGTGCTGGCGATTGCGGCGGTGATTTTGCTGCTGACCGCGCCGAAAAATGAGCGCGAAAGCTCTTCGGAAACGTCCGTTTCTCAGTCGCAGGAGGTTCAGATTACAAGCAAATCCGCGGACAATGTTCTCGCGATTACCGTTCAAAACGAGTACGGCAGCTTCACGTTCAACCGAAAAACGCGCGGCTCAGCGAGCGATGACGGAACGGTTTCCGCGTCATATTACTGGACGAGCGACGAGCTGCTTGGCGTTGGACAAAGCGACAGCGCGGTTCGGAGCTTTATCGGCGGCTTTGCTTCGCTGACCGCGAAAAGCGTTGTCGAGGAGAACGCCGAGGATTTGGAGAAATACGGCTTGCAGTCCCCGCGTGCAGCGGTTTCGGTGAGCTTTGATGACGGCACGAAAACCGAGCTTTACTTCGGAATCGAGAACCCCGCGAACACGTCAACCGTGTACTTCCGCGAGGGCGACAGGGTTATGCTGGCGTACACGAACGGCGTTTCGGGTGCGTTCAAGGATATCAAGGATTACGCGAATTTGCTGATAACAAAGGCTCTCGGCGATGACGAGCAGGTCGATTATATCACGATAACTCGCAAGGATTTGGAAGAGCCGATTGAAATCAGCTATATGTCGGAGCTTGCGGCGGCGCGCGATGATGAAAATTACGTTGTGTCAACGCTGAACACGCACCGCTTCACCGCACCTTACAACGCCGAGATAAACGTGTCGAAGGGCGGAACGCTTGTCGGCGGTGTTTGCGGGCTGACGATGAAGGAGTGCGCGTATCTCGAGGCAAACGCGGAAAATCTCGCGAAGTGCGGTCTTGACGACCCGTTTTGCACGGTGAAATTCAGCTACGGCGGCGAGGAACGCACGCTGCTGCTCGGCGACAAGGCAAAGCAGGTCGTATCGGAAAGCAGCTCGGACACGCCGCAGCTTTACGAGGTAACGGGTTATTACGCGGCGCTTGTCGGAGTTCCGGGGATTTTCGTGATTTCAACGCAGGCTGCGCCGTGGTACGATTTCAACCCCGCCGATTACGTTTCGGCAAGACCGCTTTCTCCGTACATCTACGGCTGCGAAAGCGTTGAAATAAGCGCTTCGGGCGAGGTTTACACGTTTGAAATCAACGCGGAAAGCAAAACTATTTTGCTCGGTGAAAAGGCGATTGACGGCGAGAATTTCCGCAAATTTTTCGAGCAGCTTGTCGGTTCAATCGGCGAGGAGGTTTACACGGGAGAGGTTGTCGGTGAACCAGCAGTTTCCGTGAAATTCAGCTACACCGATGATTACGCAAAGCTTTACGGCGCGAAAGAAAACACGCTTTGTTTTTACGGCGACAGTGAGCGGAAAAATACCGTAACGCTTGACGGAAAGCCGATTTTCAAGGTGCGTTCGGTTTACACCGAAAGGCTTTTGGAGAACGTTCAGAAGTTGTTAAACGGCGAGGACGTAAATATAATTTGGTAAGTAAAATTTTAAATACAGGAGGAAAACAAAATGGCAGAGAATAAGTTGATGTTTTACAGGGGATTTCCCTTAATCCGCAGCGGAAACACGATTTTTTACGGCAGCGGCGGCGATGATTTCGCTGCGAAGCTGACCATCAAGGACACGAAAAAAATCGCCGACCTTGACGTTCCCGATAAGATAATGGTGCAGCTTGTTCCAACCAAGAACACCGCCGATGTGACCAAAGCCAAAAAGGGCGATTTTGTCGGATTTTACGAGGCGCTTGACGCCGCGCATATCTGGCTTAACGAGGCTCTTTTCAGCTGATTTTGGAAAATGAAAGCAGCTGCTTGGATTAATAATGAATAGTGCGATTTTGGGGGAACTTGCTTCTCCCAAATCTTTTTTTAATTCTAAATTTTGCGTAAGTACTTGATTTTTTTTACTATATGTGGTATAATCATAATGTATCTGTATATGGGAGTGAACCAATTAATGGCAAAACAGTCAAATTATGTTGATTTAAAGTCGCTGAAAGGCCCCGACCAGGTTCGTTTGCGTCCTGCGGTTATTTTCGGCTCGGACGACGCGGCGGGCTGCCGTCACTCGGTGTTCGAGATAATCTCAAACTCCATCGACGAGGCGCGCGAGGGCTACGGAAAACGCATTATAATTACACTTCACGCGGATAAATCCATCACGGTTGAGGATTTTGGCCGCGGTATTCCGATTGACTTTAACAAAAGCGAAGAGAAATACAACTGGGAGCTGGCGTTCTGCACGCTTTACGCGGGCGGAAAATACGACAACAACACCGGCGAAAACTATTCCTACGCGCTCGGACTGAACGGTTTGGGACTTTGTGCAACGCAGTTTGCCTCCGAGTATATGGACGTTGAGAGCAAAAACGGCACCTGGCAGTACAATCTGCGATTTGAAAAAGGCTTCAACGTCACAAACGACGAGCGCGGCTTCACGAAAAGCAAAACAACTGCCACGGGAACAAAAATTCACTGGCGGCCCGATTTGGACGTTTTCACGGAAATTGATATCGGCTTAGAGTATCTTGACGATATGCTAAGGCGGCAGGCTGTGGTAAACGGCGGGATTGAGTTTTTGCGAATTGCCGAAAACGAGGACGGAACGCGCGATGAGAAAACGTTCTTCTACAAGGACGGAATTTTCGATTATCTGACGGAAATTCTCGGCGACAAGTCCTTTACAACACCGCAGCTCTGGCAGGCAGAACGCCGCGGAAAAGACCGCGAGGACAAGGAAGAATACAAGCTCAAGATGAACGTTGCGTTTGCGTTCTCGAAGGAAATTCACTTCATCGAGCATTACCACAATTCAAGCTGGCTGGAGCACGGCGGTTCACCCGAGGACGCGATGAAAAAAGCGTTTTTGTCGCAGATTGACGCGTATCTCAAAAACAACAACAAGTACAACAAGGGCGAAAAAGCGATAAAATGGGAGGATGTTTCGGACTGTCTGGTGTTCATCAGCTCGAATTTCTCCACGCAGGCAAGCTACGCTAACCAGACGAAAAAGGCTGTCACCAACGTCTTTATTAAGGACGCGATGACCGACTGGCTGAAGCATAGCCTTGAGGTATACTTTTTGGAGAACCCGGACGAGGCTGTCAAAATCGCCGAAAACGTTCTCATCAACAAGCGTTCGCGTGAAAACGCTGAAAAGGTTCGCACATCATCGATTGCAAACCTCACGCAGAAAATCGACCTCACCAACCGCATAGACAAGTTTGTTGACTGCCGCAGCCGCGATGTTTCCAAGCGCGAGGTTTATATAGTCGAGGGCGACTCGGCGCTCGGTTCGGTTAAGCTGGCGCGCGACGCGGAGTTCCAGGCGGTAATTCCCGTTCGCGGTAAAATCCTGAACTGCCTCAAAGCAAGCCCCGACAAGATTTTCAAGAGTGAAATTATCACAAATCTGATTAAGGTTCTGGGCTGCGGAGTTGAGGTGAAGTCAAAGGCGAACAAGAAGCTCAACTCGTTTAATATCGACAATCTGCGCTGGAACAAGGTTGTTATATGCACCGATGCGGACGTGGACGGATTTCAGATAAGAACGCTGATTTTAACGATGATTGAGGAGCTTTGCCCGACGTTAATTCAAGAGGGAAAGGTGTACATCGCGGAGTCGCCGCTGTACGAAATCAGCACAAAGGACAAGACTTATTTTGCGTACACCGAGCCCGAAAAGACGAAAATTCTTGGAATGATAGGCGATAAGAAGTACACAATTCAGCGCTCGAAAGGTCTTGGCGAGAACGACCCGGATATGATGTCGCTCACCACGATGAACCCCGAAACACGGCGCTTGATAAAGGTTATGCCCGCGGACGCGGAGAAAACCCGGCAGATGTTCGACATTCTTCTCGGCGATGATTTGGCGGGAAGAAAGGACTTTATCCGCGAAAACGGCAGCCGTTATCTTGACGCGGCTGATGTGAGCTGATTGACGGAGGAAACTATGTCATTTATTGATACGTTAATCGACAAGGGAATAAAGGTCTATAATGTTGCTTCAATACCTAAAACAAGTATTGAAATCGAAGATTTTGATGAACTATGCAGAATTTTGTCAGATTTTAACATTGACCACGTTTATCTTGTAAAGCATTACATTGATTTAGAGAATATGATTATATCTAATGAGCAACTTGATTCTTTGTGTTTGAGCGAAGAAGAGGTTGAACAGAGAGAAAAGACAGCTCTCAGATGGCGAATCACAGACAATAAGCTGGAGATGCCGTCG
>SFLN01000088.1 GCA_004554555.1 [Eubacterium] saphenum
TAACGTTCTCGCACTACGATTTTTTCATTGTGTTCTGCTCATTTATCGCGCCGATAATAATTGCCGCTTTATACGAAAGCAGACGGTTTTACATTGTGGTGAGCGCATTGTGTTTTGTGGGAATGTCGATTGGGCTGATTTCAAAACTGCTCGACCCGCTTTTCGGACTGTCTGCGATACCGGAAACGGTGCTGACGGTGCTGATAATTGCGTCCTTCACGGTACTGGGCTGGTTCATCACAAAATACCTCTCGGAGCGCAGCGCGGCGCTTGCCGAGGCAATTGACGAAGCGGAAGCGGCGAACAGCTCGAAGAGCAATTTCCTGGCAAATATGAGCCATGAAATCCGCACGCCGATGAACGCGATTGTGGGAATGACGGAGCTTATACTGCGCGAGCACGACATAAGCGAAAACGTGCAGGAAAACTGCTTCAACATACAAAATTCGGGACGAAGCCTGCTGTCGATAATCAACGACATTCTGGATTTCTCGAAAATCGAGTCGGGGAAAATGGAGCTGATTGAGGAGAACTTCAACATTTCTTCCACGCTCAACGACGTTATAAATATGGCGATAACGCGAAAGGGCGACAAAAAGCTGGAGATAATCGTCCACGCTGACCCCGAGATACCGATAGGACTAATCGGCGATGAAGTCCGCATACGCCAGGTTATCATAAACCTTGTGACAAACGCGATAAAATACACGCGCGAGGGGTGCGTATCGATAAGGGTATCGCAGACGAAGCACGATTACGGGATAAACCTGTCGGTATCGGTTGCGGACACGGGAATAGGCATAACCGAGGTTGACCTTGAGAAGATTTTCTCGAGCTTCGAGCAGGTTGACACGAAGAAAAACCGCTCCGTTGAGGGAACGGGACTGGGACTTGCGATATCGAAGAAGCTGATAACGCAGATGGGCGGCTTTATAAACGTGACGAGCGAGTACGGAAAAGGCTCGGAGTTTAGGTTTGTGATACCGCTGAGAGTGAGCGACCCGAAGCCGTTTGTGACAATCGGCAACGCGGATAAAATTCACGCGGCGGGCTATATAAACTTCAAGAAATATATGCACCCGAAAATTGCCGAGGAGTACCGCCTGCTAATCGCAGAGCTGTCGCAGACGCTGCACACCGACATCAAGCTGTACGGGACGATGGACGAGCTGAAAGAGGCGGCGAAGCAGAAGAAGTTCACGCACCTTTTCGCGCCGCGCGAGCATTACATTGAGAATACGGATTTCTTCCTGAGCCAAGCCGCGAAATCCGAGGTAATCGTGATACAGGACCGTCTGAACGCGATTGAAGTGCCGAAAAGCGTAAAGTGTATGTACAAACCGTTTTACATCTTGTCGGTGAGCGCGATTTTCAATCACGAAAGCGTTGTGACAAATCTGGGTGAACGCAGGAACTCGACAACGCGTTTCTCGGCACCGAAAGCGCGCATACTCATCGTTGACGACAACCCGATAAACCTCAAGGTAGCGGCGGGACTGATGCGCCCATACCACATGCAGGTGATAACCGCGGACTGCGCGAAAACCGCATTTTCGCTGCTCAGGTCGAAGGACTTCCACATTGTCTTTATGGACCACATGATGCCGGAAATCGACGGTGTTGAGGCAACGCAGATTATACGCTCGATGGACGGCGATTATTACAAGAAGCTGCCGATAATCGCGCTTACTGCAAACGCGGTGAACGGAGCGCGCGAAACGTTTCTGGAAGCGGGAATGAACGACTTTATTGCAAAGCCGATTGAGCTTTCGGCACTGGACAGAGTGCTGAAAACGTGGCTGCCGAAGGAGCTGATAAAAGCGCCGACCGAGGACGAGCTGCACATTGATGACAAGCGAAAAGCCGCTCCGAAACCCGAGGAAAAAACCGAGCTTTTCGACCCGGAAACGGGTGTTTTCTACACGGGCGGCGACGAAGAAGCGTACCTTGAGATACTTGAGATTTACGTCAATAAAAGCAAAGCGAAGCGGGAATACATACAGCAATTGTTCGATGAAAAATCTTGGAAAAACTACGTTATCGAGGTACACGCGCTGAAAAGCACATCGCTGACAATCGGCTCAAAGCCGCTGTCGGAGCTTGCGAAGGAGCTGGAGCTTGCGGGCAAATCCGAGAATTTCAAGCTGATTGAGGAAAAGCACGCGGAATTGATGGAGCTTTACGAAAAAGTTGCGAAAATCGCGGGCGATTATCTCGCAAAGATGAAGCCCGCTGCCGAAGCCGCTCCGGCAGACGCTTCCGAGGAGATTTTGACGGAGATTTCGGTTGAAGAAGCCGAGAAACTTGTTCGTGAGACAATCGCGGCATGCGAGAATTTCGACGGTGACGCGGCGGCTGAGATTTGCAAAAAAGCTGACGGAAAATCTTGCGGCGGGGTTGCCTTGAAGCCGCTGTTTAACGCGGTTTGCGAGCTTGCCGAGGACTTTGAGTACGACGAAGCGGGAAAGAAAGCCGAGGAAATTCTCGAAAAGGTGAAAGGCGGTGCGGAAAATGGCTGAGCAAAAGGTAAAAATTGTCGCGGAGTGCGTGTGCGATTTGCCGAGAACCTGGCTTAGCAAGCACAATGTCGATATCGTGTACTTCACGATTGAAACCGACCGCGGCGTGTTTCTGGACACCTTAGAAATCACCTCCGAGAACATAATTTCGTATATGAAGTCGGGCGGCAAAAACGCGCATTCCGCTGCGCCTCTGCCCGCTGTTTATAAGGAAACGTTCGAGAAAAATCTCGCGGAATTCGACGATGTAATACTGGTGGCAATCAGCAGCGGCGTGAGTCTTTCCTGCGAAAACGCGGACAAAGCAGTCGAACTGCTCGGCGAAAAAGGCAGACGCGTTCACATTTTCGATTCGGGACATCTTTCGTCCGGGCTTGGGCATCTTGTGATAAAGGCAGCTAAACTGGCTGAAAAAGGTCATACGGCAAGCGAAATTCTGGCGGCTCTCGAAGCGCTTAAAGACAAGGTTTCGACGAGTTTTATTGCGGAAAACGCTGACTATTTGTATATGAACGGCAAGGTTTCCGAGAAGGTGAAAAAAATCTGCACGTTGTTTGACATACACCCGATTTTAATGATGAAAAACGGCGAACTCACGCTGAAATCGGTGACGCGCGGCGATTACCGGAAAGCGTGCAGGCGGTATATCAAAAGGACGCTGAGCCGCGCGAAATCGATTGACAAGACCGTAGGTTTTATCACGCAGGCGGGCTGTAACACAAAGATGATTGAGTGGATAAAAAGCGAGGTTTCAAAGGAATTCGAGTTTGAAAATCTGGTTGTGACAAAGGCTTCGGCGACAATTTCGAGCAACTGCGGACCTAACACCTTTGGCGTACTTTTTGTTGAGAAGTAAAGGGATTTTTATGTATCATATTCTGATTGTCGATGACGACAAAACAAATTTATCTGCCGCGAAAAACGCACTTTCGGACGCGTACAAAATCACCGCGGTAACATCGGGAGAGCAGGCGCTGAAGTTTCTGAACAACAACATCTGCGACCTTATACTGCTTGACATAAATATGCCGGAGATGGACGGTTTTGAGGTTATGGACAAGATAAAGGCGAATCCGGAGCGCGCGAATATACCGATAATTTTCCTCACTGCCGACAATGACCCGCAGACCGAAAGCCGCTGTCTTGAAGCGGGCGCGATGGACTTTATCGCAAAGCCGTTTGTGCTGAACGTGATGATGTCGAGGATAAGCAAGCTGCTTGAACTTGAAGCGCTGCGAAAGGACCTCGCAGGGCAGCTTGAGGAGCGCACGCGTCATATCAAGCACATTCAGGAAATGATGATATTGGGCATGGCGTCGATGGTTGAGAGCCGCGATTTGTCAACAGGCGGTCACATAAAGCGGACAAGTATGGTTGTGGAGATATTTGCGGCGAGACTCTCGCGCGAAATTCCGAATCTGTCGAAATCATTTTTGGAGAAGGTAATACGCGCTGCGCCGATGCACGATTTGGGGAAAATCGCGGTTGACGATGTGATACTGCGAAAGCAAGCGAAATTCACGCCCGAGGAGTACACCGAGATGAAGAAGCACTCCGCCGAGGGCGCGCGGATAGTAAAGCAAATCCTCGAGGGCATTGAGGAAGAAGAGTTTGTGAAAATTGCCGTGAACGTCGCGCATTATCATCACGAAAAGTGGGACGGGACAGGCTATCCCGAGGGGCTTTCGGGCGAGGATATACCGCTTGAAGCGAGAATAATGGCGCTGGCGGACGTGTTTGACGCGTTGGTTTCAAGGCGGTGCTACAAGGAAGCGTTCCCGTACAGCGAAGCGTTCGGGATTATCGAGAACTCGTTCGGCACGCACTTTGACCCGCAGCTCGGAAAAATCTTCCTTGAATGCCGCCAGCAGCTGGAGGAACTTTATAAAAGTATGACATAAAAAAGTCCCCGTGAAGAGCAGTTCTTCTCGGGGATTTTCGGCTTTATAATGCGGTTTATCGCGCGTTCAGCATTGAATAAACGTAGGTGTCCTTCCACAAGGGGTTGCCTTGCGCGTCCGTCCAAAAGTAGACATTTTGTTTTATGTGGGCTTCTCGTTCAAAGCCGAGGCTTTCGAGAAGCCGCCAAGAGTTTTGGTTCTCAGGGTCACACTCGGCGAAAATTCTGTGAACGCCGCCCTGAAAAACGTGCTCGATAATCGGCAAATGCCGAACCAACTCCAGAAACTCCGGTCGTTCGTTCAATTAGTAATCTGCGCGACAAATGGGAATTTGACATCTTGAAAAATACGATTTCCATAACTATATAACATGAATTATTTCAGATATAAACCAAATTGCTAAAAAAACTGATAAAATCGAAAATGCAATCAATATCTGCTTTCTTTTTTTAGTAAATTTGGGGTCTTTATTGTTTTTACTATAATCTATATAGATTCCAAAATTACTATATACTTGCATAATACACAATAAAAATAGAATTCCGCTTTGTATAACGTAACGATATTTTTCCATATTCATTACTCCTCCGAATTCTGATTTATTGTGCAAACGCTCTCGCTCGCCTTGCCGAAAAGCAATCAGTGCTGCCCGTTCTCAAAATACCCGCCAACAGTTTTGAGGTGCTCGATAATCGGCAAATGCTGCGGGCAAACGCTCTCGCACTGACCGCAGGAAATGCAGTCGCTTGCCTTGCCGAAAATCTCGGAAAGTCGGTCGTAATACTCGCCTTGTGGAGTCCAGTCCTTACCCTTGCTGTCGAGCAAATCGGTGTTGTAGAGGGAAAAATACTTGGGGATAGCGATGTTCATCGGGCAGCCCTCTGTGCAGTAAGAACAGCCCGTGCAGGGGATAGCGATGTTGCTGTTGATAATCGCGGCAGCCTTTTTGCACAGCTCGCGCTCATCGTTGTTCATCGGGACGAAATCGCGCATATAGCTCATATTATCGGCAAGCTGTTCGGGGGTACTCATACCGGAAAGCACCATAAAAACGTTCTCGCAGCTTGCCGCGAAGCGGATTGCCCAAGACGGCACGGAAGTGCTGGGGTTATAGTCCTTGAGGAGCTTCTCGGCTTCTTCGGGAACATTTGCGAGGGTGCCGCCCTTGACGGGTTCCATAACGATGATTTTCTTGCCGTGCTTGACGGCAACCTCGTGGCACTTGCGGGATTGAACGCCGGCGCTGTCCCAGTCGAGATAGTTTATCTGAAGCTGCACAAAATCCATTTCGGGGTGTTCTGTGAGGACCTTGTCAAGGAAGTCGGCGCTGTCGTGGAAGGAGAAGCCGATATTCTTGACAAGACCGGCTTTTTTCTTTTCGATGAGCCAGTTGAAGCAGTCGAGCTCGGTGTACTTTTTGTAGTGGTCAACGCCGACATCGTGAATCAAATAGTAGTCGAAGAAATCGACGCCGGTTTTTTCGAGCTGCCCGTAAAACACCTTATCGCGCTCCTCAAGCGTGTTGAAAAAGCCCGCGTGGAGCTTTGTGGCAAGGGTATACTTGTCGCGCGGATAACGCGAGGTGAGCGCAGTTTTGACAGCCTCCTCGCTCTTGCCCGCGCAGTACATAAGTGCGGTGTCGAAGTAGGTGAAGCCGTTTTCGATGAACGCGTCCACCATTTTCTTGAGCGTTTCGATATCGATATCGCTGTCATCATTAGGGTTGTTAAGCGGCAGGCGCATTAACCCGAAGCCAAGTTTTTTAGCCATAAAATACCTCTTTTCTCTCATTTGAAAACCGGCGCCGCGCCGCCGTTCACCGTAATAATCGCGGATTTTCGACAAAATTGTTGCTAACACCAAGCGGAAAATCATCGGGAACCGAAACCACTGCGCTGAAAAACGCGCAGAATTCCGCATAATACCGCAGTTTTATGCAAATCTCACTGTTCACACAAAACGGAAAATCGTTGGTAAACCGAAGCCGCCACTCTGAAAAAACACGCGAAATTCCGCATACTGCCGTAGATTTTCCCCAAAATTCACCGCACCTCATTCACCATCAAGACCAAAACCGCCCCGCCGTGAGCCGTAATAGTCGCGGAATTCACGACAATTTCGTTGCTCAAACCGAGCGGGAAATCGTTGGTGAAGCTCAGACATCCGCGCGATTTTTCACGCAAAATTCCGCATAACACCGCCGATTTTCACCGTTTTTCGTTCACCATCAAGACCAAAACCGCACCGCTATGCACCGTAATAGTCGCGGAATTTCCAGCAATTTCGTTGCTCAAACCGAGCGGGAAATCGTTGGTGAAGCTCAGACATCCGCGCGATTTTTCACGCAAAATTCCGCATAACACCGCCAATTTTCACCGTTTTTCGTTCACCATCAAAGCCAAAGCCAAACCGCCGTGAGCCGTGATTTTCGCGTAATTCCCGACAATTTCGTTGCTCAAACCGAGCGGGAAATCGGTGGTGAAGCTCAGACGTCCGCGCGATTTTTCACGCAAAATTCCGCATAACACCGCCGATTTTCACCGTTTTTCGTTCACCATCAAAACCAAAACCTCCCCGCCGTGAGTCGTGATAGTCGCGTAATTCCCGACAATTTCGTTGCTCAAACCGAGCGGGAAATCGTTGGTAAACCGCAGTCTTTCAGTCGGGAACTAACGCAAAATTCCGCTTACCACCGCAGATTTTCTCACAAACTCACCGCAGCACGTTCACCAGCAAAACCAGCGCCGCCCCATAGTGCAACGAAATAATCGCGTAATTCCCGACAATTTCGTTGCTCAAACCGAGCGGGAAATCGTTGGTGAAGCTCAGACGTCCGCGCGATTTTTCACGCAAAATTCCGCATAACACCGCCGATTTTCACCGTTTTTCGTTCGCCATCAAGACCAAAACCGCACCGCCGTGAGCCGTGATTTTCGCGGAATTTCCGACAATTTCGTTGCTCAAACCGAGCGGGAAATCGTTGGTAAACCGCAGTCTTTCGGTCGGGTACTTCACGCCACTTTCGCTTATTACCGCGGAATTTTCCCACGCGAAAACCGAGAGATAACCCGAAAACTTCGGGATTTCGCGGGTTTCGTTTTCGAGGAAAAACGCCTGCTCGTGGTCACCGAAAAGCTCTGCGGAAACGCCGCGCTTCTGAAGGTTGTAAATCATCTGGAAATTTGCGAAAGTGTGGTCAAGGCGACCGCCGAGCGCGCACAAAAACCGCAGGTCGTCAAAACCGCGTTCCAAAGCGATTTTTGCGGCAATAAGCGCGTCCGAATCGTCCTTTTCGGGCGGGAATTTTGCCACCTCAACCCCGCTCGGAACGGCATTCTCCGCGCTGTCAAAATCGCCGACAGCCAAATCGGGCAAAATCCCCGCCGAAAGCGCGTAATCCAGCCCCCTGTCCGCCGCGATGACAAAGCCCTCGACAAGCTTTTTCGGGAATTTTTCGCAAGGCGCGCCGCATATTATAGTACACTTTTTTCCCATTTTATTCCAAATTCCTTCAATTTTCTGCAAAAATTCACCGATTTAAAGTTGCAAATTTAGTCAAAAATCAGCTAAAAAACAGTGAAAATTCTGCGTTTTTTGCTTATACTTTATTGCATTAGTTTGCTAAATTCAGCTCAAAAATTATTAAAAACGCTAAAAAATGACAAATTTTCGCAGCCAACTTTAGCCTGTTAAATTGGCAGATTTTCTCCCGGAACATCTGCAAATATCTGCAAAAATGTAGAATTTCCATCCAGATTTATCGCGTTAAAGCGGTAAACTCCAACCAAATTCATCGGCAAAACACTGCAAAAACGCCAGCAATTACGCCCACAATTTAGTGCAATAAATCGGCAAAATCCGCCCGAAAACGGCTGAAATTTACTGCAATCTCGTTGCTTTATCGCGAAAATTC
>SFLN01000006.1 GCA_004554555.1 [Eubacterium] saphenum
CTTTTGCAATCAGAAATTCAAGCGCGATATCGGTAAGCGGCACAAGCAGCAGCGGAAGCGTTGCCAACGCCCATTGTCTGCGCTTGGTGAAGAAAAATGTTGCGATGATAAGTATGAAAAATCCTGCAATTACGGCACACTCGATGCCCATAAGCTCACCTCTTCTTTCGATTTGGTTTCTATCGATTTATTTGAGGATTTCCGCCGCCTTTGTGTTGTCAGCGCAAATCGCGTAGCAAACGGTGCTGCCGTTTACATTGACGAAGCTGTTGTCGATTTTATACATCTCGTCGGGCTTGTAGTCCGAGTAGGTCTTTTTCTGCGCCTCAATTCTCTTTTCAACAGCCGTCTTGATTTTAGCGGCAGTATCCGCGTCCTTTGCCACGAAAACGCCGAATTCATCGGGCATTGCCGCCGAGCCGCAAATGTAAACGGAATATTCCTTAACCTCGTCCTCGGCGATACCGAAGTAAATATCGAGCTTATCCGCGGTCACCTCAACCATTGAAGGGAATTCAACCGCGCCGAGCAGCTTTTCAGCCTTCTCTTTTGCGGAAAGCGTTGTCTGAGAAACGCTGCTTGTTGAAGCCGAAGAGCCGCCGTTTGATGAACCGCAGCCGCAAAGTCCGCAGACGAGCGCCGCTGTAATTACCGATAACAAAATCTTTTTCATAGTATTTCTCCTATTCTTTTTACATTATTTTTTGTAATTCCGACAGAAGAACCGCGTAGGTTCTCCCTTTAAAGTGCATACCGTCAACCTCGGCGTAATCGTCGAGGAAATAGCCGTCCTCGTCGCTTATGAGGGTGTACAGGTCGCAGTATTTGAGCCCAAGCTCCGAGCACATACTCTTGATGTACTTGTTAACCTCGCGCACCTCGCTGTTGTCGATATTCGGGTAATCGTTCTTGCGCGCGGTCGGCGTAATTGAGATGCAGCAGATTTCCGCGTTCGGGCAAGCTCCCATCAGCCTGCTCACCAGCTCGCGGTAGCTCTCCTCAAGACTGCTGTGGTCGGTTCCCGCCATCGCATTGCTGCCGAGCATAATGAAAATGCGTTTCGGCTGCTTTTGCTGCGCGTATTCGACAGCGGTCACGCCCTTGTCGTCAAGCACCGAGGTGTACGCCTTGTACGGTGTTAAGCCGACAGCCGCCGCAACCTGCGACATTTCAAGATAACCCGGGTAGAGGTAAAATCCCGTAAAAATGCTGTCGCCGATGAACAAATCGTCCGCGAAGAACGACAGGTCGAAATTCTCCGAAGGCGTATCTCCGGGAACAAAGGTCGTGCTTGAACTGCTCTCCGAGCTTGACTGCGTGGAACTCTCGGTGCTTTCGGTGCTCGTGAAAACAACGTCCGTGGAGCTGCTTGATTCGGTTATCGAGCTGCTTGTTGACGAGGAAACGCTCGATGAAACGGAGCTTGATGATTCAATCAAAGGATAGCTTGTTGACGAGGATTTTTGCGAGTCGTCGGTGACGTTTGAAAACAGAACGATGAAAACGCCCGTGCAAAGCCCCAAAAGCACGATTATCATCAGTATGTACATCACGATAATCGAGCGCGGGATTTTTGGCATCGGATTTTTCCTTCTGTTATTTGGATTTGACATTTTCCTCCAATTTCCCCCCATTATTTAATATTCATATTGTAACATATTCTTGCCGAAAAATCAAGCAATTTTACTAAAAAATTTATTACATTTTTATTACAAATACCCGAAATTATCGGAAATCCTCGCCGTTCCCCGCGAAAATTCTCGTTCTGGTGATTTTCAGCCGCGGTATTTTCTCACCCGAGAACTTTTCATACGCTTCAAAAAGCAGCGCGGGATTTAAATTAAACTCGTTTCCCGCAGGCAGCCGAACCGTGATTTTATCGCCGATTTCGAGCTTTTTGATGTTCGGCTTGAGGTCGATTTCGGACACGCCCTTTTTCGTCTTTTTCTCAACGAGAATTTTCTCGCTTTGTGCAAATTCCGCAAATTTCTCACGGGAAAGCTCGGCTTCGATTTCGTATTCTGCTTCAACAATGTCGGTGTTTTTCATCACTGGCACGGCGGTTTCGATTATCCGCAAATCGAGCGGGAGCGAAGCGTTGAGCCGCGCGGTGACCTCTTCGGGCGAAATATCCTCGGTTAAGCGAAAATCCGCAGCCTCCCGCAAGCCCTCCTGCCCGAGCGACAGCGGCAGCATAAACTGAATGTACAAATGCGGGTTGAAGCCCTCGGTGTACCACACGGGGAGCTTCGATTTTATAATCGCGCGCTGAAAAACACGGTACAAATCAAGGTGCGAGATATATTTTGCGCGGTCGGTTTTGCTGAAAAACACGCGCGTGTTTACGTTTGGCATTTCGCTTCACCTCAAATCTTTTTGCAGCAGTCGCCGCCGATATTTCTGATTACACCGCAGTTTGAGCATTTTTCACGGCAGTTCGGCGTGGTCAGTTCAGCGTGCGCGCGCTTGTTCTCCTCAACGAAAAAGTCGTGCGAAACCAGCATATTTATGTGGCTCCACGGCGCGATTTCCTCGTAGGAACGCGTTCTGTTCGCGTAAAACTCCATCGAAAGCCCGCACTCCGCGAACGCTTCTTTCCACTTGTCGAAATCAAAATACTCGTCCCAGCCGTCCAGCACGCAGCCCTTTTTCCACGCGAGATAAATCGCTTTTCCGACGCGCCTGTCGCCTCTTGCGAGAACCGCTTCCAGCAGCGACACGTCATATTTCGACCACGAAATGTTGATTTTCTTGTCAACGCAGACCTCGGTTATCAGCTTTTGCTTGCGCTTGATTTCGGTTTCGCTTGCCTGCGGCTCAAACTCAAACGGCGTGAACGGCTTCGGAATAAACGTTGACAGCGAAATCGACACGCTCGGCGATTTGCCTTTTTTGCGGTTGGGGTTTTGGTAAAACTCGTCGATAACCGCCTTTGCAAGCGCGTAAATCCCGCGGATATCATCGTCGGTTTCGGTGGGAAGACCGAGCATAAAGTACAGCTTAATCGACGTGTAGCCGCCCTCAAAGGCGATTTTCGCGCTGCTTAAAACATCGCTTTCCTTGATGTTTTTGTTGATAACATCGCGCAGACGCTGCGTACCCGCTTCGGGCGCAAAGGTAAGACCGCTCTTGCGAACCGCCGAGATTTCCTCGAAGATTTTCTCGCTGAAACGGTCAACGCGCAGTGACGGGAGCGACAGGTTTATGCGGTTTTTCGAGGTGTAAGCCGTGAGCGTTTCGAGCAGCCCCTCGATGTCCGAGAAGTCGCTTGTAGAAAGGGACGAGAGCGATACCTCATCGTAGCCCGTGTTCTCGCAGAGCGCTTTTGTTTGACTGAGAACCGTTTCGGTTTTTTTCTCGCGGAACGGTCGGTAGATGAACCCTGCCTGGCAGAAGCGGCAGCCGCGAATACACCCGCGAAGCACCTCGACAACAGCGCGGTTGTGGACGATATCGGTGAACGGAACGACAAAATTCTCCGGTGAATAAACGCTGTCAAAGTCCTTGATAACGCGCTTTTTCACCTGTTCGGGCGCGGGACTTTTCGCCGTGATTTTCTGCACGGTGCCGTCCTCGTTGTAGGAAACTTCGTACATTGACGGAACGTAAATTCCCTCAATTTGAGCGGCTTTTTCGAGAAACTCAGCCTTTGTCGCGCCGTTTTTCTTGCACTCCTCCATAAGCCGCATCAGCTCAAGGTTCATCTCCTCGCCCTCGCCGACTGCAAACAAATCAAAGAAGTCACAAAGCGGCTCGGCGTTGCACACGCACGGTCCGCCGCCTATTATAATAGGTGTAAGCGCGGTGCGTTCGCTTGCGAGAACGGGAACTCCCGCCAAATCCAGCATTTCGAGGATTGTCGTGTAGCAAAGCTCGTACTGTATCGTAAAGCCGATAAAGTCGAAATCCTTGATAGGGTCAAGGCTTTCCAGCGCGTAGAGCGGTATCCCGCGCTTACGCATTTGCTGTTCCATATCGGGAAGCGGCATAAAAACGCGCTCGCACCAGTAATTCGGAACGCGGTTTTTCAGCCCGTAGAGGATTTTCATTCCGAGGTGCGACATACCGATTTCGTAGGTGTCGGGGAAGCAGAACGCAAACCTCACGTCCACGTTTTCCTTGTCCTTGTAGACGCTTCCGCTTTCGCCGCCGATATAGCGCGACGGCTTTTGCACATCAAGCAGGAACTCGTCCAGCTTTTTCATCATTTCATCGTTTCTGTACATTTCAATTCCTTAATTTTCTCTCGTACCATTCCTGTTTGGTCATCAGCACCGCGCGCGGCTTGCTGCCCTCGAACGGTCCGACAATTCCCATTTTCTCCATCGTGTCGATTAACCGCGCGGCTCTGCCGTAACCGAGCTTCAAGTGCCGCTGAAGGGCAGAGGTGCTGGCTTGTCCGGCGGTCACGACAAACTCAATCGCGTCGTTCAGCTTTTCGTCCGCGTCATCGCCGTCAACATCATCTGCGGGCGCGGATTTATCGTTATTTGAAACAATCTCGGTCTGGCGCTCGATTTCGGCAATAATGCTCTCATCGTACTCCGCGCTGAACGTTTGCTTGATGAACTCGACAACACGTTCCACTTCATCATCGGAAACGTAGCAGCCCTGAAGTCTTATCGGCTTCGGCGAACCGACCGGCATATACAGCATATCGCCGTTTCCGAGCAGCTTTTCCGCGCCGGACGCGTCCAGAATAACGCGGCTGTCCACCTGCGAAGCAACCATCAGCGCAATTCTTGACGGAATGTTGCCCTTAATCAAGCCCGTGACAACCTGTACCGTGGGCTTTTGCGTTGCGATAACGAGGTGCATACCCGCGGCTCTTGCCTTCTGCGCGAGGCGGACAATGCTGTCCTCAACGTCCTTCGGCGACGCCATCATCAAATCGGCAAGCTCGTCGATGAAAATGACAATTCTCGGCATAAGCTCGCTGTCAATAACGCCTTTTTCCACCAGCTCATTAAAGCCGTCGATATTTCTCACGTTGTTCTCGGAGAAGAGCGTGTAGCGGTTCTCCATCTCGGTTACCGCCCACGCGAGCGCGCCCGCAGCCTTTTTCGGGTCGGTGACAACCGGTATCAGCAGGTGCGGGATACCGTTGTACATCATAAACTCGACCTGCTTCGGGTCAACCATTATCAGGCGCACGTCCGAGGGCGTGGATTTCATCAGAATGCTCATGATGATTGAGTTCACGCAGACGGATTTACCCGAGCCTGTCGTTCCCGCAATCAGCAAGTGCGGCATTTTCGACACGTTGCAGCGCACCGTTTCGCCGCTGATATCCTTTCCGAGAACGCTGTCGAGCTTGTTCGGGAAGGTCTTTTTGAAGTTCTCGTTATCGACAAGTTCTCGGAAAAAGACGGTTTCCTTGACCTTGTTCGGGATTTCGATACCCACGGCTGCCTTGTCGGGAACGGGCGCAATTCTTACTCCCGAAACCGCGAGGTTAAGCGCAACGTCATCGGCAAGCGCGGTGATTTTCGAGATTTTCACGCCGGGCGCAAGCTGAAGCTCATAGCGCGTTACGGAAGGGCCTCTTGAAGCGCCGAGGAACGTTGTGGAAACGCCGAAGCTCTTGAGCGTTTCAACCAGCTTTTGCGCGTTGGAATGGATTTCGTTCTCGATATCATCTGGCTTCGCTGGCTTTTTCACCTCGTTGAGAAGCGACATCGGCGGCAAGGTGTACACGTCCGAGAGCGTGAGCTGTTTCTCGCGATTTTCGCGGACGGGCTGCTGAACGACGGGCTTTTGCGGCTCGGGCTGTTTAACAGGCTCGGCTTCGTCAACGATATCGTCCAAATCAAACGGCAGCTCGCCCTCGTCAACCTCGGAAATGCTGTCAACATCGAGATTATTCTGCGCAGAAACCGGCTTTTCAACCCGCGTTACATCAACTCTCGGCTTTTTCAAATCATCGGAGTACACGATATTTTCACGCGGCGCGTCCACGATTTTCGACACGCGCGCAGGACCTTTTTCCGCATTGAGCTTGTCCAGAGCCTCGACAATCGGCACCAAATCCGCGTCATTGTCCACGAAACGCTCGGGGTCGGGCTGCTCGGGCTCACGCATAATCGGGTGCTTTTTCTCCATATATTTTTTCAGCGCCTCGTGATAGTCGCGCGAGTCTTGGCGCTGTTCTTCGAGAATTTTTGTGTTGTCGCGCTCGGGCGGCAGCTTCACGGGCGGCGCTTTTTCGGGCTTCGGCGCGGTTTTCTCGGGCGCGCTCGTTTTCCCGACGCTTGCCAAAACGTCCCTCATATCATCAAGCTGCGCACGTTTTTTCGCGTCCTTCTGCAAGTCGCGCTCAATTTTATTTGTCGTCTGAACAGCGGCGCGCTTTCGTTCCTTTTCCTCATCGTGAATACGGCGGTACTCCTGATTAAGCACCGCAGACTGTTCGCGGCGGCGCTCGATACCCTGCGCGGTTTTCGTACCCGCTTTCTTCACACCCTTGCCGATTTTCCCGAAAATCTCGTTCAGCGGCATATCAATCATCAGCAAAACGCACACAAGCATTATTATCACGATGATGATACCCGCGCCGAGCTGCCCGAGAAACAGCAGCGGTACTCCCAAAAACAGCGCGAAAAATCCGCCGCCCGCGAAGTTTATTCCGTTTTGGTACAGCTTTACGACAACATCGCCGAAATTCTCTCCGTTAACCTTGCCGGTGATGAAAATTTCAAACGCGGCGCAAAGTATCAGTTGAGCAAAAACGAATTTTCCCACAGTGAACGCAACGTTCGGGCGGTTTGACGAAATGAGAATTGCAAGCGTTATCATAAGCGGGCCGACGGTGTACGCGGGAATGCCGAAAAGACCGTGCATTACGTCGTGGAGCGCGCGCCAGCCCTCGCTGCCGGGGATAATCGCAATAAGCGTGAACACAACGCCCACCGCCAGCAAAACCACCGACGCGATTTTCCGCTTTTTCATACTTTTTTTCAGCGCTTCCTCGCGCAGACGCTGTTCTTCAAGCGCCTTTTTGGAACGCGCCGCTGACGTAGATTTGGATTTGGTTTTCCCCGTAGAGCCCGCTGTGCGAGAGCCCGATTTTTTCTCTGCCATTTCTTCACCCCAAAGTTATGTAATCTGTTTAAATTATCCTGCGAAAAGGGAAGCGAGCGTGTTTCCCGTAACGTTTTCCCAGATACCGCCCGCAAGGCAGGCTGCGCCGATTATCGCGGTGTAGACGCCGAAAATCTTGAAGCGGTCCTTTTCGAGCAGCCATTTCACCAGCTTTATCGCCAAAAATCCGACAACCGCCGCGATGAAAAATCCAACGCCGAGCGCAAGCCAGTCGAGCTGCATATCCGACTTCAACGCCTCGCCGATTTCAAGCACGCTTCCGCCGAGGATTGCGGGAATACCGAGGATAAACGCGAACGTCACCGCCGTGTTTTTCTCAAGACCGCAGAAAAGTCCCGCAGCTGTTGTTGAACCGGAGCGCGAAACTCCCGGGAACAGCGCCACGCACTGGAAAAGTCCCACGATAACGCCGTCCTTTACGGTCATCTGCTCGCCCGTTTTCACGCCGCCGCAGCGGTCGGACATAAACAAAAGCATTGCCGTGAACAGGAACGCCGCGCCCTCGAAAATGATATCTCCGTCGCCCTGACGCGCGGTGAAAAAGTCCTTGAAAAGGTAAGCGGGGATTAAAATCAGCGTCGCGATGATAACCATTATCATCATTCTGCGGTTTGCGTTCATCTTTTTCCACGAGAATTTTCCCGTGAAGATATCGCGAAACATCAGGAAAAATTCCTTAATCATACCCCAGATTGTCTTGCGAAACGCAATGCAAACCGCCGCGAGCGTTCCCAAGTGGAGCACGATGGACAAAATCAGCGCCGCTTCGCCGTTCACGCCCGTTATGTGCTGGACAACCGAGAGATGTCCCGAGCTTGACACGGGAAGAAACTCCGTAAGTCCCTGCACAATCGCCTGTACTATCACCGTAATGTAATCCATAATATGTACCTTTCAATTCGCGTCCGTTCCCCGTCAAACAGGGGAGCGGATTTTATTTCTGTCAGTTTCCGATAAACCAAAGCCGCATTGTATCAGCCGCGATAACTCTTTTCACAAATTCTTTTTCCTCGTCAACAGCGGGCGCGGGTCCTTCGGGGAGAGCCGAGAACGCGCCGTCAAGCCTCTCAAACGGTATCATCGCTGTTCACCCCGCAAATCCCGCATAACAGCGCTCCCGCCGTAAAACGCGCCGTTAAGCTCGGCGTTTCTCGACTTCACGGCAACGGTTTTCTGCTTTTTCTCGCTCTTTTGTGAACTCGATTTTGCGGAGGAATTTTTGGTTGATTTCGAGGACTTTGTTGATTTCGTTGACTTTGAGGATTTTTCGGGAGCTTTTCGGGGATTGTCCGACTTGTCCTTCTCAATCAGCTCGTAGAGCCGTTTTACAGCGTCCGAGAGTGAACCCAAGTTATCGATAAGCCCCTCTTCGACGGCGCTTTTCCCGTCGAGAACCGTGCCGATATCGAGAACCAGCTCGTCGCGCTCCATCATAAGCTCCTTGAAACGCTCGGGGGAGATGCGGGAGTTTTTCGTCACGAAGCGCGTGATTCTGTCCTGCATTTTCTCGAAGTAGTTCATCGTCTGCGGCACGCCGAGCATCATTCCGTTCATACGCACGGGGTGAATGGTCATTGTCGCGGACGGCACGATGAAGCTCTCCTTCGCCGATACCGCAAGCGGTACTCCTATCGAATGACCGCCGCCGACAACTATCGACACCGTAGGCTTTGAGATGCCCGCGATAAGCTCGGCGATTGCAAGTCCCGCTTCGACGTCGCCGCCGACCGTGTTCAGCACGATAAGCAAGCCCTCAACCGAGCTGTCCTGTTCGATTGAAACGAGCGCGGGGATAATATGCTCGTATTTTGTCGTTTTATTCTGCGGCGGGAGAATATAGTGTCCCTCGATTTGCCCGATTATCGACAGGCAGTGAATGTTGTACGGCGCGTTTGGCGACGCGATTATTCCCATATCGATAATCTGTTGGTTTTGTTCCTCGGAAAACGGAGCCTTCTCCTCGGAAACGTCGTTTTTATGGCTCATATCTGCACCTCTTGTACGTTTTTATAATAGTATTCCGAAAGAGATGAAGAATATTCGCATAACAATACATTATACATTATAACACAAACGGAAAATTTTTTCAAGAGCTTTTGCGAATACTGCGGGAAATTAAATCATACTTTGTACAAAACAAGCATACAGTATGTTGTAGAGACAATCCCAAAATAATCCCCGCGGAAAATATAAGGAGGAAACTTTTAATGGAAGAAACAAGCAAAACCGCCGTTTTCATTGACGAAATTATTTTTGACGGACAAACGGAGCAGGGCGTGGAGCTGGACTATGTTCTGCCGGATTACTGCCCGGATATCTTCAAAATTCTGTCCTGCTCGCTCACGCCGAAAATCGTGTCGTACAGCGTATCGAGCGACGGAAAACTCTCGCTTGACGGCGTTGTGTACATAAAGGCGCTCTATCTCGCCGAGAACAGCTCCGATGTCTTTTGCATCGACCAGCGCTACACCTACTCAAAGCTCATCGACATCACCCGCAAGGACGCTGTTTCACCGTGGCTGACGTTTGAGATGAAGCAGGATTACTGCACCTGCCGCGCGGTTTCCCCTAGGAGAATTGACGTTCGCGGCGCGGTTTCCTGTCGGATAAAGGCGGAGAGCTGCCGCGAGAACAAGCTCTGCGAAATCCCCGAGGGACTTCAGGTGAAATCGCGCGCCGTGACCTGCTGCGGGAGAACGCTTTACGCGAAAAAGCAGATTTTGAGTTCCGAGGAAATCGAAACCGGCTCGGCGGGCGTTGCGTTTATAATGCAGAGCAGCGCTTGCCCGAAAATCACCGATGTGAGAATTGTCGCGGATAAGGCGGTTGTGAAGGGCGTGGTTATCGTGAGCGCGCTCTACGGCTTGCCGAACGCAGAATCAAGCGGCTGCTCCGAGGCGGAAAAGATGACCGCGGAAATCCCGATAAGCGCGATTTTGGACATCGCGGGAATTACCGACGAACACGTCACCGTGCCAACTCTCAACATTCTCGATTTCGAGCTTATCCCGAAAACCGACAGCGGCATAATTTCCTGCCGAATAAGCGCGGAGTGTTCCGCAAAGGCATGGAAAGCGGAACGAGCGTCTTTTCCCGTTGACGTTTATTCAACGGAGTTTGAAACCGAGTTCCTCACAAACACGCTTCGCCTCAACACCTCGCCGCGCCCGCTTTCGCAGACGCTCACCCTTAAAATGAACGTCACCGCCGAGAATTTTGAGATACGTTCCGTGTGGGATTGCCGCGCGGAGATTAAAAATCCCGTTTTGCGCGCGGGTGAAAACGGTGAACCCGAGTTTTCGGGAATGCTCTGCGGCTCTGTTTACGGCAAAAACGCCGAGGGCGCGCCGTTCTACCTCGAAAAGCAGGAGGCGTTTCGGCAGGTTATCCCCGTTTCCGACATCACCGAGAACACCGCCGCGCAGTTTGCCGCAAAAATCACCGGCACGGATTTCTCGATTAAATCGGACGGCGCGATTGAGCTGTCCGCGCTCACCGAGCTTAAAGGCGTGCTGTGCGATGTGGTGACGGCGGACGCGGTAAGCGAAGTTACGGTGCGCGAGGATAAGCCAAAGGCGAAAAACGATGAGTTCGCGCTTCGCATTTGCTACACAGATGAGCAGTCGGACTGCTGGAGCATTGCCAAAGCGTATAATACAACGGTTAAGGCGCTTATGGAGGAAAACGATATTTCCGATGAACAGGCGGCGCTTTCGGGTATGATTATTATTCCCACGGTATGAACGATTAAAAGAAATGGAGAGGAGCTTTGATTGATGAACAGCATTTACTCGGATATAGCAAAAAGAACAGGCGGGAATATTTACCTTGGCGTTGTGGGACCCGTGCGCTCGGGGAAATCGACTTTCATAAGCCGTTTTATGAACGACCTCGTTATCCCGAACATTCCCGATGAATACCGCCGCGAGCGCGCAAACGATGAACTCCCGCAGTCCTCGGCGGGGAAGACGATTATGACCACCGAGCCGAAATTCGTGCCGGAAGAAGCGGTGTCGATACAGGTTGACGATGTGAAAATGAATGTGCGGCTGATTGACTGCGTGGGGTACATTGTCCCGAGCGCAATCGGCTACATTGAAAACGAAGCGCCGCGAATGGTGATAACACCGTGGTTTGACGAGGAAATCCCGTTCAATATGGCAGCCGAGGTCGGCACGCGAAAGGTTATCACCGACCACTCGACAATCGGTATCGTCATCACCACGGACGGCTCGATAACCGACATTCCGCGCGAGGAATACGAGCAGGCTGAGGAGCGGATTATCTCCGAGCTGAACGAGATAAACAAGCCGTTTGTTGTCCTGCTAAACTGCGCAAATCCCGACAGCCCCGAGAGCAAAAACCTCGCAAGCGAGCTGTCCGAGAAGTATCAAAGCCGCGTGATACCGCTGAACTGCGTTGATATGGACGAGGACAAAATCAAGGAAATTCTCGGCGAAGTGCTGTTGAAATTCCCCGTGCGCGAGGTGAAAATCAAGATGCCGCGCTGGATTTCCGCGCTTGACAAGGAGCACTGGCTCAAGAAGGACGTTTTCTCGTGTATCAAGGCGGCGGCTGCCGAAATTCATGGCATAAACGATATCAAAACCTGCGCGGAAAGCGTTTTGCAATGCGATTACGTCAAGCGTGCCGAAGCGACCGATATCGATTTGGGAACAGGCTCGGGTGTTGTTGATATAACGCTTGAAAACGAGCTGTTTTACAAAATTCTCGGCGAAGCGACAGGTCTTGAACTCAACAGCGAGAACGACCTTATGCCGTGTATGATTGAGCTTGCGAACATCAAGCGCAGATACGAGCGTGTGAAAAACGCGCTGGACGAGGTTGAGGCAACGGGCTACGGGATTGTGCTGCCGCAGATGGACGAACTCACGCTCGAGGAGCCGCAGATTATCAAGCAGGGCGGGAAATACGGCGTGCGGCTGAAAGCGTCCGCGCCGTCAATCCACATGATGAGCGCGAATATTACCACGGAAATCAACCCCATCGTCGGCAGCGAAAAGCAGTCCGAGGAGCTTATCAGTTACCTTTTGAACGACTTTGAGGAAAATCCAACGAAAATCTGGGAGAGCAACATTTTCGGGAAATCGCTCTCGGATTTGGTGAACGAGGGCTTGCACAACAAGCTCAACCGAATGCCGCAGGACGCGAGAATGAAGCTCCAGGAAACCATCGGCAGAATCATCAACGACGGCTGCGGCGGTTTGATTTGTATAATCCTCTGAAAATGCGTAATTTATGAGAACCGATTGGATTTTTGCCGGTCGGTTCTCTTTTTTTTGAAAAAAGTACTTGACAAAACGTTTCGGTTGTGCTATAATAGTAACGTTAAATTGCTGGTGTAGCTCAGTCGGTAGAGCAGCGCATTCGTAATGCGCAGGTCGGGGGTTCGAGTCCGTTCACCAGCTCCACTTGAGGACGGTTCGGAGAACCGTCCTCTTCTGCGTTTTTGTCAGCGACACGATGTCGCAAGTGCACAAGCACAAAATCACAAAAAGCCGCGGGTGGTTCGCAAATTTTAGTGTTATATTTCCCTAGTTGCCGCGGGTGGCTCTCCTATATTTTTGTGTTTTTTCCGCGGTTCCTGCGCTAATCAAAGTATGATATTTTCCGTTTCGCCCCTAGTTTGCGCCGGGGGCGAATTTTATGATTATTTTGAGTTTTTTCGCAAAGATGGGTGTCAAAAAATCCCCGCCAAACAGCATTGCAAAGCCGTTGGCGGGGGATACCCGTATTCAGTCGAGTCCGTAAAATTTCATACGTTCTGCGAGAATTTTTTCGGCGTCGTTTCCGATGATATCTAGCATTTCAGCCTTGATTAAAACCGTTTCCCCGATACCGAAAAAGCTCTCGGCAAGCTCTTTCAGATAGTCGAAGCTGAACCGCCCGTCATAAGGGCCGCCGGCTGTCGTGACGTAATACAGCTTTTTCGCTTTGCAAAGCCCTTTCGGAGTGCCGTCGCTGTCGTATTTCGACACAATTCCCGTGACGTAGATATTCTCGATGTAGATTTTGAGCACCGATGGGAACGACAAATCCCAGAACGGCGCCGCTATCACGATTGTATCTGCGGCGGCAAACTGCTTCGCGTATTTGAAGATATCGTCGGACAAATCGCCCTTTTGAAGCAGCTGTGTGCGGTATTCGAGCCGCTCCTTGCTCATCGGCACAAGCCCTTCCTTTTCCGGATTAACCTCATCGTACTCGCCGAGCTTTTCGAGGAGCTTTTTTGCAAGTCTTTCCGTGCGGGAATTGTCGCGCGGACAGCAGTTTATAAATAGCGTCATTTCATTTCTCCCTTCAATTTTGTTCAATTATACCACATTCTGCAAGATTTTTCAAGTGCAAAAAGCTGCTCGATACCGCTGAAGCTGCTCGATACCGCCCGAGTTCCCCGCAAAATTCACGCAAAATGACAGCCGCCCTAGTTCTCCCGAGCGGCTTTGTTGTGCTGATTAACAGGTGTGCAAACTCACTTGTTTTCCCAAGAAACGAGGGAAATGAGGTCTGCGGCGGCGGTATCGAGGCGGTCTGCAGTATCGTTTGCCGTTGCGGAAACAGCGGAGTTTCTCTGGGCAATCTCGCTGATGTCGTCCATACCGTTCTTTGCTGCGTCAACCGCGTCTGCCTGCTTCGCGGAAGCAGCGGAAATCTCGTCGATAAGCTCGATGTTCTTCTCGATATCGCTCATCATATTCTGAAGCTCCTCTGCGGCAGCCTGCGCGGTCACGTTGCCGTTTTCAACCGCTTCGAGAGTCTGCGCGATAAGCTCGTTTGTGCTCTGAGCCGCCTCGCTGCTCTTTGTGGCAAGATTTCTGACTTCATCGGCAACAACCGCAAAGCCCTTGCCCGCAACACCCGCTCTTGCCGCTTCGATAGAGGCATTGAGCGCGAGAATGTTCGTCTGGAACGCGATATCATCGATGGTCTTGACAATCTTCTCGATTTCCTGCGAGCAGTCGGTGATTTTGCCCATCGCTTCCTTAACGCTGTTCATCTTTTCAACGCTTACGTTAAGCTGTTCACCCGCGGATTTGGAGAAGCTGCTTGCCTGTTCTGCGGCGGCAGCGTTTTCACGAACATCGTTTGAAATCGCGTGGAACGTGTCGCTGAGCTGCTTTACGGTATCAGCCTGTTGCGATGAACCGTCTGAAATTCGTCTTGAAACGTCCTTCATCTCAACGGACAGGCTGTTGATATTCTGCGAGGTGCTTGCAACATTTCCGATAAGCCCCTGCATTTTGACGTTGAGCTGCTCGGTTTCGCGGATTTTCTCGTCGATACCGTCGAGCAGCGCGTTGAAGCCGTTGCTGAGCGCGTCGATTTCCGCGCAGTTTCTCACGTTCACACGTTCGCTGTCGTTGCCTGCCGAAATCTCGTTAACCTTGGAAACAAAGCTTCCGAGCGCGTTTACAACGTCCTTGTTGACGTTCTTCATAACGATGAACACGAGCAGCAAAATCACCAGCACCGCAATCACCATAATAATCGCGGTTGAAAAGAGCGCGTTTGTGATGGATTCCTCGGAGGGAACGAGCGTTCCGATGTAGTAATCATCGGTCTGCGCGGCGCACACCAGCACGTTTTTCCCGTTCACGAAAGCGCGGGTGATTGAGTTCTCGTTCATCGTGAGCAGCCCGTCGGAAAGCCCCACCTCGCTTGCCGCTTTGCCGATGAATTGCTCGTCATAGAACGCCGCGATGGTTTTGTCGGACTTGTTGACCGCGAACATTGTTCCGTTTTTGCCGACGGTTATGCTCTTGAACACCGCGTCAATCTGATTTGCCTTGAGCGCGTCCGAGAGCTTTTTCGGCTCCATACCGATTTGAACGATACCGGACTTGTCGCGTCTGCCAACGCTTATGTACTGGAAAAGAATGCCCTCTGCACCATTCAGCTGCGGCTCCTGAGCAAGCTCGAAATTCTTGTCCTGAAGCGCCGGCAAAAACGGTTTTGTCTGCTCGGAGGTCTTGAAATCGAAGTCGATGTAACCGGGGATTGTCGTCCACTTAATCAGACCGTTTTCATCGGTAACGTGCAGCTCGTCCACCTTCAGCTCATCTCTGATTTGAATGAGCTTGTCGCTGCTTTCGAGAATGGACGGGTTGAGTTCAATCATCTCGGCGAACGCGCGGGTTTTCGCGAGATACTCCTCGCTCATATCCTCGGTAACCTGCGCTATTTCCGCAGCGCTTGCGGCTAAGCTTGCCTTAGCGTCGGAAATACGCATAAGCGCGGTTTCCTTGGTGCTGTTGTCGGCGAAAATCGCTTGAATTAAGAAGCACAAAACTGCCATTATAACCAGCGAAATAACCGTTCCCTTGATGATTTTGTTCAATAGGATTTGCTTTATGCTCTTCATTTTCCTGCTCCCTTGCCATAAAGTTTTCGACAATATTTACAATAAAATGTCATATATCGATACAATTATACCATAATTTCCCCAATAATTCAATAGGGTTTTATTAACTTTCGGTTAGCTTTATACCAAAATCGTACGAACAGTTTTTGAGCAATTTGCATAATGCCGTTAAGTTTTATACTTTTCAACGGTATCCGCGAGATTTGAGCTCATCGCGGACAGCTCCTCGCCCGAAGCGGCGCTTTGCTCAGCGGTAGCGGTTGTGCTTTGCATACCCGCTTCGATTTTAGACATATTTTCGTTGATGAACATAATGGAGTTCTTCTGCTCAACGGCAGCGGAGTTTATAAGCTCGATTTCGCTTGTCACGCGGCTTATATCCTCGACAATCGTGTTCATTCCTTCAAACGCCTTGTTTGCGATATCGGTGCCGTTGTTCACCGCGTCAAGCGAGTCCTTGATAAGCGCTTCGGTGTTCTGAACGGCGCTCTGGCTCTTTGCGGCAAGCGCGCTCACCTCGCTTGCGACAACCGAGAAGCCTTTTCCCGCTTCACCTGCGCGCGCTGCCTCGATGGACGCGTTGAGCGAGAGAATGTTGGTCTGGAACGCGATGTCGCTGATGGTTTGAATGATGTTGCTGATGGCGTAAGATTTGTCCTTGATATTCTCGACAGCCGCGAGCATTTCCTTCATCAGCTCGCCGCCTGTTTTAGCGTTTTCGTTTGTCTTGACGGTAAGCTCGGACACACGCTCGGAAATCTGCGCGGTGTTATCTGCCTGCTCGTTGATTTTGGCGATGGTTTCGGAGATATCGGAAATCGCTCTCGCTTCCTCAACTGCCGTATCGGAGAGCGACTGCGCGCCCGCGGCAACCTGTTTCGCGCCCTCGCGCATACTTTCGATACCGTCCTTGAGTCCCGAAAAAGCGCTTTGGAGAGCCGCGGCGATGGTTTCGAGCGACTCGCCGATTTCCTTGAAATCCCCCTCGTATTGAACATTTGAACGCGCTGTAAGGTCGCCGTCTGCAAGCGCCCCCAGCACCTCGCGGATATCGTTTATGTACAGCCGCAGCGTTTCCACGGTCTTGCACATCGAGTCGGACAAAACGTAGGTTTCATCGTTGGGCGAGTCGTTTACGAACTCGGTTGTCACATCGCCCGCAGCAAGCTTTTTGAGGCGCTCGGTGTTCTTTGCGACGGGATTTTTGATTTTGTTTGCAACATAAATCGAAACGATAACGCCGATTGCCGTAAGCACTGCGGATATACCCACACCTATTAAGATGGAGATTAATATGCTCTGCGAAACTCCCGAGTAATTCTGGCAGACCGCGATTTTCCAGCCGTTCGTGTCGGGAACGGTCTTGTAGGTCGCGAGAAATTCGGTTCCGCCTATGCTGTAGTCAAACGAGCCGCTTTCGTTGTTAATCATCGCGTTTGCAAGCGCGTTGTAGTCCTTGTAATCCTCGGAGGTGAAATTCGCGAGGTTCATCACAAGGTCCGATTCGGACGCCGCGACAATCTGTCCGTGCTCGTCCATAACGATAATGCTGCTTCCCGCGCTCAGCGACGACGTATCAAGGCTCTTCGAGAAATAAAGCGTGTCGATACTGCCGTAGATAACGAACTGCTTGTCATTGTAGGTGAAAACGGGGCTTGCCATCATTGTGGTGACGCTGTTGTCGGTCAAACGTATAACCGGCGCGGAAATCGCGTATTTTCCCTGCATTGCCTGCTGGAAATACTCGCGTTTCGATATATCCGTATCGTTATAGGTTTTTCCGTCCGCGTAGGAAACGGAGAAATCCTTGAAAATCGACGTGGAAGCGAGGTTTGCGAGCATTTTCTTGCGCATATCCATCGGAGTATTTTCATCGAGAACTTCCGTGCTTTGTTCAACGGATTTGAGGTTGAGCTGAAGATTTTCGATGTTCTCGGCAAACATTTGGCAGTAAGCCGCAGCAAGGCTGTTCGCCTGATTTCGGTAGCTGTCGTTGTACGCTCTGTAAATCATCACGGCATTTGCCGCAAGCAGCGTCACAACAACGATAACCACGCTTAAAATTGACAGCCTTAAAACTCGGTTTCTGATAGATGTCTGATGTGCCATAGCTAAATTCCCCTTTTTCATAAATTGTGTATAAAAAACCAATTTTATTATATCATTATTCCTATAAAGATGCTATAAATATTTTGACTTTTTTCAACATTTGTGAAAAATCCCCAAGAACCGATTTTGAGCAATTTGCATAAAATAGTGCAAGGGGGCGAAAAAATGCTTATTGAAACGGAGTACAACAGAAGAGCGGCGGTGCGGTACGCGCTGACGTGGGCGTATGCGCGAAACCCGAGATTTTACGATTTCCACGATATCGGCGGCGACTGCACAAATTTCGTTTCGCAGTGCCTTTACGCAGGCTGCGGCGTGATGAATTACTCTCGGGAGAACGGCTGGTTTTACATAAATTCCGACAACCGCGCGCCCTCTTGGACAGGCGTGAATTTTCTCCGCGAGTTTCTCCTCACAAATCTCGGCGCTGCGGTTTACGGGGAAGAAGTGCCGCTTTCCGAGATAAGGCGCGGCGATGTTATCCAGCTGATAAACGAGGAAGGCAGATTTTACCACTCGCTTTTTGTATCGGTTGTGCTTTATCCCGTCACGCCCGACAACGTTTTCGTCTGCGCTCACTCCGACGACGCGCGCAACCGCCGCCTTTCCACTTACGGCTACTCCGAGCTGTTCCCGATACATATAATCGGCGCGAGAAGAGAAATTTTTTTGAGTTGAGGTGCTGTTATGTTTATTTACACGGTGAAAAGCGGCGACACGCTGGGCAATATATCGAGAATGTTCGGCGTTCCCGTGAACAAAATTGCGGCGGACAACACGCTTTTAAATCCCGCAAAGCTTGTTGTCGGGCAAAGCCTTGTCATAATGTCGAACGAGCGGCGGTACGTTTTGCGGGAAGGGCAGACGCTATATTCGGTGGCAAGCGAGTTTGGCGTGCCTCTCGAAACGCTGCTTGCGGCAAACCCCGAGCTGAACCCGATTTCTCTGCGGGTGGGCGAAACGATAGTTATCCCGCAGACGAGGAATTTCACGCGCCGTCCCGCTTTGATAAACGGCTACGCTTATCCCACGATAACCGCGGAAAATCTGAGCTGCGCGCTGCCGTTTCTGACGTTTCTCAGCCCGTTTTCCTACTCCCTTACAACCGACGGCGAGCTTATCGCGCCGCGCGGCGAGGATTTGGTTTTGCATTCTCTGAGGAGCGCGGTTATGCCGCTGATGACCGTCACCAACATCTTTGACGGCACGTTCTCAACCGAGGTTCTGACCGCAATTCTGAACGATGACGAATCCCGCGAGCGGCTGATTTCATCGATACTTTTCGAGCTTGACGACAAGGGCTATTACGGCGTGAACCTTGATATGGAGTACATCGCGCCCGATGACCGCGAGAGCTACAACGCGTTCCTCGCCGAGCTGTCCGAGCGGCTTCACGACGGCGGGTACATCTTGGTAACGGCGGTTGCTCCGAAATACAGCGCCGACCAGCAGGGTATCCTGTACGAAAGCCACGACTACGCGGTGCAGGGAAGATACGCGGATTACGTTATTATAATGACGTATGAATGGGGATATACTTTCAGCTCGCCTATGTCCGTTCAGCCGATTGAAGAGGTCCGCAAGGTGCTTTCCTATGCGGTTTCGGAGATACCGTCCGAGAAAATCCTGATGGGAATGCCGAATTACGGCTACGACTGGACTTTGCCGTATATGCGCGGCACGGCGGCGCAGAGCATAGGCTTCGCGGCGGCAACTGAGCTTGCGGGACGAACGGGCGCGGAGATTATGTACGATGAGCGCACGCAGACGCCCTATTTCAACTACACCGAAAACGACACGCGGCATGTTGTGTGGTTTGACGACCCGCGCAGCATTTCCGCGAAGCTGCGGCTTGTCGATGAATTTAACCTCGCGGGAGCGAGCTGGTGGACGATAAACCGCTGCTACACGCCCGCTTGGCTGATAGCGCAAAATTACTTTGAGATAATCAAATTCTGATTTTCCTCCTCAAACGAAAATTTCCCCGATGTTCTCGGGGATTTTTTCATTTTACAAAATCTTCCACAACGTAGGCTTCTGCATATCGCGAAACATATCAATCTGCGCTTCGGCACGGTCGCAGGCGGCGTAAAGCTCGTCGTCGCCTTCCTGCGCGAAGGAGTGAATTTCCGCGATTGAAGATGTGATTTCGAGAGCGTGCCCGAGGTCGTTTACAAGGATTGCGAAGTCGATGAACTTGTTCCAGTCCTCGGAAAGCTCCTTTGCGGTCTGCGAGGATTTTTCGGTATCGCCGTCCTCGTACGCCCGTTCAACCTCGTGGATTTTGTCCAGCATTTTCCCCGTGAAATCGTTCACCGCGTACACCGAGTAAAAGCACCCGAAAGCCACCATGCAAAGCAAAATCACGCTTATCACAATTCGTTTCATCGCTTACTCCTTCTCGATAATCCCGTATTTCCCGTTCTTGTCCGCGGTCATCAAAAAGACCTGCTTCTCGGAGATTTTCTCCTCGCGAAGCGTTTTCGTAAGCCACTGCTCGCCAAGCCCGAGCAAGCGCATTTGCTCGTTGTCGCGGATACCGTCGCGGATAATCACGGACGGCGGGTTTTCGGTTGAGCCGCCCGATTTCACGTCCTGCTTTTCGGCGGGCTGATAATCTTTTTTGAGGAAAAAGTTGATTTTGCCGGTGGTTTCAACAATCGCGTAGTGTATCTGGTCAACATCGAAAATCTGCTGATTTCTCATCGATTCCATCAAATCGTCAACCGTGTAGCGAAGCCGGTTCATCTCCTTTTGCAGAACTTTTCCCTCGCTTATGATAATGCGCGGGCTGCCGATAATCAGCTTCCTCATTCGCGGGCTTTTGAGCATAAACCCCGACATTATCACGTCCAGACACACCAGCGTTAAAATGGGAACAATTCCCATTATCATCGGCACGCTGCTGTCCTCAACGGGAATTGCGGCGATGTTTGAAATCAGAATTGTGACGACAAGCTCGGACGGCTGAAGCTCACCGAGCTGCCTTTTGCCCATAAGCCGCAGGGAAAAGGTTATCACGATGTAAAGGATTACCGCGCGAATAAGAACAATTGCCATAGCTAAAACTCCCGATAAATAAATTCTTTAGTATTATTCGGCGTGTTTTGAAAAATATTCTATTGCAATTTTGGCAAAGATATGTTATAATGGTAAAGTATGAAAAAATTCTGCCAAAGGAATGGAATATGAAAATAGGAGTATCAACCGCGTCCTTGTACCCGCTGCACGTTGAGGACGCTTTCGGGACGCTTTGCAAGCTCGGTGTGAAAACCGCCGAGATTTTCGCAAACAGCACCGCCGAGGGACAAGAGCCGATAGTTTCGGAAATCCTCGGAATGCGCGACAAAAACAACGTCCGTATAACCTCGTTTCACCCGTTTTCTTCACCGATGGAAAGCGTGTTTCTCTTCTCGGACTACGACCGCAGAATTGACGAGATGATGACGCTTTACCGCGGCTTTTTCGGGAGTATGAACAAGCTGGGAGCTTCGATTTTCGTGCTTCACGGCGCAATTCTAAGCTCCAAATGCTCGCCCGCGCATTATATGAAGCAGTTTGCTATGCTGTCCGAAGCGGGGCGGGAGTTCGGGATTACCGTGGCGCAGGAGAACGTGAGCTACTGTATGAGCGGGAAACTCGAGTTCCTCAAGAAAATGAAGCGCGATATACCCGAAGCGGCGCGTTTTGTTCTTGATTTAAAGCAGGCTCGCAGAAGCGGTGAAAACCCGCTCGATTATATAAAGGAGCTTGGCGAAAGCGTTGTACACTGCCACATAAGCGACGCCGACGAAGACCGCGACTGTCTAGCCGTGGGAGCGGGGAAGTTCGACTTTGAGAGCTTGCTCAAAGCGTTTGCGGACAAGGGTTACGGCGGCGCGCTGATTGTCGAGCTGTACCGCAGAAATTACGGTGAATTTTCCGAGCTGAAGTCAAGCGTAGACTGCTTGGCGGAGCATTGCGAAAAGCTCGGGATAAAATATACTTTGTAAAAAATTACGGAAGGTGACATTTATGAAACTTGACAAGCTTATCGGAGACCGCTTCAAGGAGCGCCCCTCGGACTGCCAGATTGACAGCCACGCGCTGATGACGAGAGGCGGCTATATGAAGTACGTTGCGAACGGAATTTACTCTTCGTTCCCTCCGCTCAAAAGGATTACCAAAAAAATCGAGAATATTATCCGCGAGGAAATGGACGCGGTTGACGGGCAGGAGGTTTCGTTCCCCGTGGTAATGCCCGCGTCGCTTTGGCAGGAGAGCGGTCGCTATGAGAGTATCGGCTCGGAGCTTCTGCGCTTCACCGACAGAAACAAGCAGCCGATGGTGCTCGGAATGACGCACGAGGAAGCTGCCGTTCAGCTCGTGCGCGAGTACGCGAACAGCTACACGAAATACCCGTTTATGATTTACCAGATACAGACGAAATTCCGCGATGAGGCAAGACCGCGCGGCGGCTTGATCCGCGTGCGCGAGTTCACGATGAAGGACGCGTACTCGTTCCACACCTCGCAGGAGGATTTGGAGGAGTACTATGTGCGCGTTCACAAGGCGTATGAGAGAATTTACGCGCGCTGCGGAGTGCCGCAGGTTATCTCGGTCAAGTCGGACAGCGGTATGATGGGCGGCAGCGTTTCGCACGAATTTATGCTGCTCACGCCTATCGGTGAGGACAGCATTGCCGTCTGCAAGCACTGCGGCTACACGGCGAATGTTGAGGCTGCGAAATCGGTTATCGAGAACGAGCGCGACGCTGTTTCCGAGGAACTCAAAGAGGTTCACACGCCCGATATCCACACGATTGAGGATATCTGCGAGTTCCTCAAAATGCCGCTTCAGAAGAGCTGCAAGGCGGTTGTTTACCAGAAAAATCACGACGACAGCTTTGTTGTGATTTTCATTCGCGGCGACCTTGATATCAACGAAACCAAGGTCACAAACTACCTTGGCTGCGACATTCACCCTGCGGTTATCACCGAGGAATGCGGTCTGAACGCGGGCTATATCGGTCCCGTAAACCTCAAAATCAACGGCGAGTTTACCGTGCTTTACGACAACTCCCTCGAAAACACCAACAACCTTTCCTGCGGCGCAAACAAGGACGAGTATCACCTCACGGGGCTTGATATGAGCCGCGATGTTCCCAACGCGGAGTACCACGATTTCGCGAAGATTTGCGACGGCGGAATTTGTCCGGAGTGCGGCGAAAAGGCGATTTCCATTTCGAGGGGAATTGAGGTTGGAAACATCTTCCAGCTCGGCAGAAAGTACTCAAAATCGATGGGAATGACCTATCTCGACAAGGACGGAAACGTGCAGATACCGATTATGGGCTGCTACGGAATAGGCGTGGGACGGCTTGCTGCTTCGGTTTGCGAGGTTTGCCACGATGATTACGGTCCGATTTGGCCGATGGCGATTGCGCCTTGGCAGGTTCACCTTTGCGCGGTGCGTTCCGATGACGAAAAGGTTAAGGCAGCCGCGGACAAGCTCTACGAGGACTTGCAGAACGCGGGCGTCGAGGTTATCTACGACGACAGAAACGTGAGAGCGGGAGTTATGTTCTCGGACGCGGATTTGCTTGGAGTACCGCTTCGCGTTGTCGTAAGCCCGAGAAATCTTGACGAGGGTGTTTTCGAGTTAACTTCCCGCGACAAGTCAATTTCCGAGAAAATCAAGCCCGAAACCGCTTTGCAGCGCGTCAAGGAGCTTATCGAGCAAATGCTGAAAGGATAACGAATGAGTTTTGATGAAAAATCGCTTCTGACACGGCTTGACGAGCTGTTTGACGAGGATAAATTCGCTGAAATTGAGCGGGAAATCAGAAAGCTGACGCGCGAGGAACTCAGCCTGGAGCTGCGGTTTCGCTTGGTGAGCGCGCTGAACAACCGGAAAAAATTTGAGGAGTCGATGAGCGAGCTCAAGGAAATCGAGCCGCTTTGCAAAACTCCCGCCGAGAAAGCGCGTTTTTGGTACAACACGGGCTTCGCGCACTATGTCAACGACCACGAAATGGCGGCTTCGCACTGCTTTAAAAGGGCGCAGGAGCTTGACCCGGAGGACAGCGCGGGCTTGGATTTGAAGTCAATCATCGAGGAGTGCGACGGGTACATCTACCGCGATTTGATGGAACTCAAGGGCTTCGGCAGAGCCGCTGTCGAGGCAATCCACGCGCGCTGCGAGGAGGTTGCCGAAAAGGACAGAGAGGAGCTTTCCGAGCCGGAATTTACCATTTATCTGGGATATCTGCCGGGAATACGCGTGCCGATTGGTCTGGAAAAACCGCTGCTTTTCGATGACGTTGTGAAAAAGTACAGCGATGACGAAAAGCCGATTGCAAAGGATTTCCTGCAAAAATACTTCGGGATAACGGACACGGACGGCTTCAAAAAGTTCTATCACGAGGATATGAAGTATAATTTATATGGTATGGCGGGCGATGTGCTGGCGTATCTTGACGGCAAGCCGAGGTTTCCGGTATCGGAGCTTACGGGTACGGGACGAGAGCTGTTCGACGACTGCTCGGAGTACCTCAACGCAATCCGCGAATGTATGACCGAGCCGAATGTTCTTGGGTGGGACATCTCGGAAAAGGTTGGAATGGCGAGGCAGTGCTACGCGTGCGATATCCTCTCGAACAGCGACTTTTTCGGCTGTATGACCGCGCTTGCGCAGGTTTCACGGGAAAGGTTCGCGTCGTTTGAGGAATTTATGATTTCGCTCACAATGGGCTGCGGATTTTTTATGTTCCTCGACGATAATTGCAGCATAAAATCCGCGATAAACTTTATGAACACAATGCTCCCGATGCTTTTGCGTTCACCGCTTGCGCAGTTCAAGTGGGGTTAAACAAAGATTTTACAAAATGCCTGTTGACAAGTCGAAAAAAGTATGTTATAATAATGTTGGTATTTTTATTTCCAAAATTTTGAAAGGTGGTTAATATAATGTTTTGTGAAAAATGCGGCGCGCAGATTCCCGATGGAGCGGAAACGATGTGTGCAAATTGCCGTGCAAGATTTGGCGGAGTTCAGCCCGCTCAGCCCGTTCAGCCGAATTACGGTCAGCCCGGTCAGCCCGTTCAGCAGCCCGCTGCACCGAAGGCAGGTTTCTCGCTTGAAACGATTACGGGAAATCCGATGCTTATGATGGTAATCAAGCTGGCGCTCGGCGCGATTTCGCTCTGGGCGGCTTTCGGACCGCTGCTCGCGTATATCACGATGGGAAATTCGTTCCTGAAGCTGAGCTTCAGCTTTATGGGACTGCACGCAATGGCAGGCTCGGCAAGCCCTCAGTTCGTTCCGGTACTTATTTTGATGATTTTGTCCATTCTCCTTGCGCTGGCGGGAATTGCGCTTACAATTCTCCCCAAGGTTGCTCCGCAGATTAAGCTTCCGCTTCCGTCTTATGCGGCTTCCGGTGCAACCGCAGGTGCGCTGCTTTTCTCGATTATCTCGCAGTTCATCACAATCGGCTTTGTTGCTTCCTCCAAGGGTGCGGCGAGCTTCTCGGGCTTCGGCGTATTTATGATGGTTCTGAGCTTCCTGGCGCTTGGTGCAACCGTATTCCTTGCGCTCCCCGAGCTCAAGAAAAAGTGATTACATAAGCACAAAACAGCAATATAAAAGGGTATCGATCAAAACTCGGTACCCTTGTTTTTTGGAGAAGCTTTTACGCGATATCACGCAAATGCTCAAAACACGCGGATTTGGCTTTACAGCGCGGTTTTGTGGGAAATCACCGAGAAGTCGGGTTGTCGCGCGGCTAGTTTTGAGCAGCCGCTTTTACGCGATAACGCACGAAATTCCCGATATCGCGCAAAGTGCTGAAAACACGCGAATTTGGCTTTACAGCGCGGTTTTGGGGAAATCGCCAAGAAGTTGGATTATCGCGCGGCTGTTTTGAGCAGCTGCTTTTACGCGATAACGCACGAAATTCCCGATATATCACGCAAAGTGCTGAAAACGCATAAATTTGGCTTTGCAGCGCGGTTTTGTGGGAAATCACCGAGAAGTCGGGTTATCGCGCGGCACGTTTTGAGCAGTCGCTTTCACGCGATAACGTGCGAAATTCCAGATATATTACGCAAAGTGCTGAAAACGCGCGAATTTGGCTTTACAGCGCGGTTTTGGGGGAAATCGCCGTGAAGTAGATTAATTGCGCGGCTCGTTTTGAGAAGCTGATTTTACGCGATAACGCACGAAATTCCCGATATAATCGCGCAAATCGCAATCCCGCAGAGCGTCGGTATCGCGAACGCAAGCGCTGCCCATTTAACGCCGCCTGCTTCCTTTTTTATCGTGAGGAGCGTGGTCGAGCAGGGGAAGTGCATAAGCGTGAAAACTATTACGCAGAGCGCGGTGACGGGCGTCCAACCGTTCGCGGTGAACAGCTCCAGCATCTGCGACGGCGCGATTTCCGCGAGCACGCCTTGCTGCATATACATCATCACGGCAAGCGGTATCACGATTTCGTTCGCGGGTATCCCGAGCAAAAACGCCGTCACGATAACCCCGTCCATTCCGATGAATTGCCCGAAAGGTTCAAAAAAGCCCGTGATGTAGCTCAGAAGCGACGCTCCGTCAATGCTCACATTCGCCAAAATCCAGATTACCGCACCCGCCGGCGCCGCAACCGCCGCCGCTCTCCCCAGTACAAAAATCGTCCTGTCGAGCAGCGACCGCACCAGAATTTTCCCGATTTGCGGCTTGCGAAACGGCGGCAGCTCGAGGGTAAACGAGGACGGTTCGCCTTTCAAGATAGTTGCCGAGAGTATCCGCGACACGAGAAACGTCATCAGAATGCCGAGGAGTATCACCGCCGTGAGTGCCGCCGCCGAGAGAAAACTCCCGAGAAGCCCGATTGCACCGCCGATGAAGAACAGCGAGATAATTCTTAGGATTATGGGGAAGCGCCCGTTGCACGGCACGAAATTGTTGGTGAGAATTGCAATCAGGCGTTCGCGGCGGCTGTCGATAATCCGCGCTCCGACCACTCCCGCCGCGTTGCAGCCGAAGCCCATCATCATACAAAGCGCCTGTTTACCGCAGGCCTTGCACCTGCAAAACGGCTTGTCGAGGTTGTAGGCGACGCGCGGGAGATAGCCCAGGTCCTCCAGCAGCGTGAACAGCGGGAAGAAAATCGCCATCGGCGGGAGCATTACCGACGCAACCCACGCCAGCACGCGGTAAGCGCCGTCCACGACCACTCCGCGCAGCCAATCGGGCGCATTTATGTACACGAAGAAGTCCGCGAGCCGGTCGCCGAGCCAGAAAAGCGCGCTCCCAAGCCACTCCGACGGATAGTTTGCACCGACAATCGTTATCCAGAAAATCACCATCAGCGACAAAATCATTATCGGAAACCCGAGCGCCTTGCTCGTGAGCACCTTGTCGATTTTCGAGATATCCTTCTCCTTCTGCGAAACCGCACCGCGTGCGATTTCCTCGGCGTTTTTGAGGATACACGACACGATTTTGTCCGAGAGCATATCCGCGGTGATTCCCGCTTCGGCGAGAATTTTCCGCGCCTCGGAAACCGCGCTGTTAAGCTCTTCGTCAAAGAAATCCTCGCCGAGTTGATTTTTGAGCTCAGCCTTCAGCGAAGCGTCGTTGTCGATAACCATAAGCGCCAGCCGCCGTGCGGGGATTTGTCCCGAAAAACGCTTTTCGATAACCTTTTCGACAACCGAAATCGCGTTCTCAATCGGCTCGGTGTAGCGAAGCTTTCTCGGATTTGGCACAATTTCACCCGAGCAGATTTTGTCAAGCTTCTCCGTGAGCGCGGACAGCGTTTTCTTCTTGTGAGCGGACGTTCCCGCAACAGGCACGCCGAGCCGCTCCTCAAGCAGCTCGAGGTCGATTTTGATATTCGCGCGCTTTGCCTCGTCGAGCAGATTTACGCAGACAATCGTGTTCGGGAACACCTCCATAACCTGCAAAGCGAGGTTCAGACTGCGTTCAAGGCAGGTCGCGTCACACACGACAACCGCCGCGTCCGCGCCGCCGAAGCAGATGAAATTCCGCGCAACCTCTTCTTCGGCTGAGTGCGCGAGCAGGGAATAGGTGCCGGGAATGTCCACGAGAACGTACTCGAAATTATCGGTTTTGCAGTACCCCTGTGCCGAGGCAACCGTCTTGCCGGGCCAGTTTCCCGTGTGCTGATGAAGCCCCGTGAGCGCATTGAAGAGGGTACTTTTGCCGACGTTCGGGTTGCCGGCGACGGCGATTATCTTGTCATCGGGAGAACGTTTTTTCACGACAAGACCGTTGTCCGCCGCAGAAATTCCCGTTGAAGACGCAGTAAGTCCCATTTAAATCCCCCTTACGATAACGCAGCGCGCGTCGGCTGCGCGGATTGCAATCACAGCGCCGCGAATGAGGTACGCGGACGGGTCGCCGAGCGGGCTTTTGCCGACGCATTTCACCCGCGCGCACTCGCAAAGTCCCAAATCCAGCAGTCTGCGGCGCATTGAACCATGTATCAGAAGCCGCTCTACAACGGCGGTTTCGCCGATTTTCATATCGGACAATCTGTTTCTTTTAGTCACAATTTCACCCGATTTCATAGTTGATGACAATATATTTTATGATTTTCGCTGAATTTGGTGAAAAAAACGGCAGCCATCTCTGACTGCCTATAGTTTATATTGCAAACAATTATGCCGCGTTCTTGAACTCCACGTTCTCGGGTGAATAACCCGCGTCCTCGAGAAAATCAAGGATATCGGGCTTCGCGTAAAAATGCGCTGCTCCGACCATCAGGAAGATTTTCTCGCCATTTTTGAGCGACTGTATCATATAATCCGCCATTTTTTTCTGCCGCTTTTCGTACATCTCGGAGTAAAAATCCGCGAAATCCTCGGACAATTCCTCGGGGATACCGCTCGGCGAAAGCATAATTTCAAGCGCAAGCGTGTTGTTCTCGCTCCACGCGGTGTAGAGCGCGGTGTTCTGCGATTTGAGCGTTTCGTAGGGCAAGTTTACGCTCGATTTCAGCGAGTAAAGCTGCAAAGCGGGGGACTGGTTCGCGTTGATTTGGTACTGCTCGGCGGCAGTTTCAAGCTCGATTATCGCGATATTTTTCTGCTTCGCGTAAGCTAAAAACTCGCGCTCCGTGCTGAAATTCGAGCTGTAACCGCTGTCCGAAGCCGCTTTCTGCGTGAGGGCAATGCTCCACATCGCGGGAATGTACTTCTCGTAATTCGCGCTGTAGAGCCCTTTTTCAACGAAAACGCGCTTGATTTCATCGTAGTCCTCGCCCATAAGCTCAGCCGCCGACTTGCACTCGAAAACCTTCATTGCTTCGCTTACTTCAGCCCTGTCCTCGCCGAGCCGAATTACGTCAACCTCGCAGGCAAGCACGCTGCACCGGTTAAGCGCGTCGTAAATTTCCTCGGGATAAACCGTGTTGGGAAGCCCGACGTGCATCGAGCCGAGCATATACACCTCGCCGCCCGTGCTTTCGTCCCTTACCGTGAAAAACGGCGGGCTGACGTAGTTTTTCTCGTTGCTTTGGCAGCCGCTGAGCGTAAAAATCAGCGCAATTGCCGCAAATATTGCCAAAAATTTTCGCATATCAAAATCCCTCGTCCTCGGTAACCAGCCGCGCGCTTATCTCAAATGTCGGACCTTTCTGCCACAAAAACGGCGTGAGGATAATCTCAAATCCGCCGCCGGGGGGGCACAAAAAGTCGGCGGGTTTACCCTTTGGAAGACCGTACCCGCAGAGCAAATTCGTGATAACGCCCGCGTGCGTGACGACAGCGGCGGCGGTGATATCGGCGCTCATCATATCGCTGAAAACCGCGTCCAAGCCCTCAATACAGCGCAGCATAAAGTCGCCGTATTTCTCGCCGTTCGGGGGAGCGCTCTCCGCGCCGCCTTTCAGCCAGTCCGCGTACTCGCGCAGGTCCTGAAGCTGAGCCTGAGTTTTGCCCTCAAAGTCGCCGAAATTCATCTCGGACAGCTCGTCGATTATCATCAGCTTGTTGTCGGGGTAGATAATCTCGGCGGTTTCCAGGCAGCGCTCAAGCGGCGAGGAGTACACTTTTTCAACCTCGGGGTACACTCCGTCCGCGCAGTACGACTCAATCTGCCGCCGTCCCTCGGGACAAAGCGAGAGATTTGTCTGACCGATGTACCGTCCGTCAAGATTTCCTTGAGTAATTCCGTGCCTTATAAGGTATATATAGTAGTTTTTCATTGCCTTACCTCCGTACATATTGTGCAATTGTGCGTATTGCCTATTAAACTGTCGAAAATTTGGTTATTATGCCGCTTTACAAATCGGAATAAATAAGCTATAATATACAATAAGAAAATGTTCGCTTTATCGATAACAATATATCTATTTCCTAAAAAATCTCTCTCGCGGACTGTTTTTTGAATTAATGATGTTGATTTGGAGCGGGTTGTAATTATGAACAAGGATTTTCCCAGAATACTGAAGCTGCTTCGCAAGGAGCGGGGAATACGTCAAAAAGAGGCTGCGGACAGCCTTGGCGTTGCGCAGGCGCTTTTATCGCACTATGAAAACGGAAAGCGCGAGTGCGGCTTGGATTTTCTTGTTCAGGCGGCTGATTTTTACGGCGTTTCCGTGGATTATATTTTGGGAAGAACCAGCTCCCGCAGCGGCGTCGTTATCACCGAAAACGAGCTGCCCGAGAGCAGCGTTTCCGAGAGCTACGAGGGCTCGATTGAGGGAACGGGAACGTTTTTGCGCAAAAAGCTGATTACAAACGCGCTTGAGGTTATCTTCTCGCTGCTGATTAAGACCAAGAACCAAAAGCTCGCGAAAGCCGTAAGCTCCTATCTTCTCACGTCAACCTACCGCGCCTACCGAATGGTTTACAGCGCGGGCGGCGAGAACGATGAGAACTGCTTTGCCGTGCCGAGCGCGGCGGCTTCGGGAAAGAGCGCCGCAAAGCTTGCTCTTGATGATGTTGCGGCGAAGGCTGCCGCAGCTGAGGGAACAGCGGACGAGCGCATCACAAATTCCCGCATAGAGCGCGATTTCCCGCGTCAGAGCGCGGCGCTGTTCTCGGTTGTGAGCAACGTTGAGCGCGAGTTGGATAAGCTGTAATCACTCATCGGCGATGTTGTTTTCGAGGATAAAGCGCTCGTTTTCGCGCCAGTTTTCCTTCACCTTCACGAAAATCTGCAAGTTCACCTTAACTTCGAGCAAATCCTCGATATCTTTACGGGCAAGCGTGCCGATATGCTTGAGCTTATCGCCGTCCTTGCCGATAATCATTCCCTTATGAGAATTTTTTTCGCATACGATAACCGCGCCGAGGTCGATGATTTCGGCGCCGTTTTTGTTTGTGCGCTGCTTGAACTGCTCGATTTCGACAGCCGTGCCGTGCGGGATTTCGTCGCGCATTGTCCAGAGGAGCTTCTCGCGGATAATCTCACTGCAAAGGAAACGCTCGGTGCGGTCGGTCGCGATGTCATCGGGGAAGAAGTGCTCGCCCTCGACGGCAAATTTCTCGAGCACCGGCAGGATTTTGTCCGTGTTAATGCGGTTTTTCACGCTCACGGGGATTACCTCCTCGAAGTCATAAAGCGCGCTGTACTGCGAGATTACGGGCAAAATGTCGCTCTTGGATTTCAGCAAATCAACCTTGTTCAAAATCAGCACAACCTGCGTTCCTCTTTCGGCAAACGAGCGGATAAGCTCCTGTTCAACGGCGGAGATTTTCTTGGTTACGTCCGCCATCAAAATTGCGCAGTCCACATCGTCCACGCTTGTCCGCACGGATTTCACCATGTGCTCGGCAAGCTTTGTTTTCGGGCGCAGAAAGCCCGGCGTGTCGATGAAAACGAACTGCGTTTCGCCCTTCGTGAGCACGCCGTTTATGCGGTTTCGCGTGGTCTGGGGCTTCTCGCTGACAATCGAAATTTTCTCGCCGACAAGAAAATTCGTGAGCGAAGATTTTCCGACATTCGGTCTGCCCGTGATTGCGATAAATGCGTTTTTAGTCATTTTTTTCTCCCTTGTTTTTGTAGACGGTTCGGAAATAAACCGCGTTTTCAAGCGTTTTCGTGATTTGGACAATGCACCTCGGCACGCCCTGCTCGTTCGACAAAATCAGAAAATCGCCTTTTTGATAGCCGTTGTTCGGCAGCTCACGCTGCTTTCCGCGAAGCACAGTTTTCATCTGCTCTTTGGTAACTTTAAGCGCGTGAAACCGCGTGTTTTCATCGATTTCGGGATTTTTCTCGGCGATGAAACGTTCGCGGATTTCGCGCATTTTTTGTTCGATGAACGCGCGGTAAAGGTCGGGGCGCTTTTTCTCGGTGACTTCAAGCGACATCTTTTCCTGCCACTCGCGAACGTTTTTGTGGTCGCCCGTGAGCAGCACCTCGGGAACTCTCCTCCCGTTCCAAATCTCGGGGCGCGAGTACTGCGGGAACTCCAGCAGCCCGTTGTAGTGGCTTTCGATACTGTAAGCGTCCTCGTTTGGCAAAACGCCCTTTTGCAGCCGTGCAACCGCGTCCGTTAAAATCAGCGCGGGCAGCTCGCCGCCCGTCAAAACGTAGTCGCCGACGGAAATTTCCTCGGCGTGAAGCTCCTCGAGAACCCGCTCGTCAACACCCTCGTAATGCCCGCAAATCAGTATCAGCCCGTCCTCGCGTGCAAGCTCGGACACTTTTTGCTGAGTGAGCGTTTCGCCCTGCGGCGAGAGGTAGATTATCCGCGGCTTTGACTTGTGCTGCGCTAAAATCGCCTCCACGCAGTCATAAATCGGCTGCGCCTGCATAACCATTCCCGTGCCGCCGCCGTAGGGCTTGTCGTCAACATTTCGGTGCTTGTCCGCGGTGTACTCGCGGATATTGTGCGCGTAAACCTCGATAAACCCGTTTTTTATCCCGCGCCCCACAATGCTCTCGGAGAACACCCTCTCGCACATTTCGGGGAACAGCGTCGCTATGTCAATCCTCATCAAACAGCCCCTCAAGCGGTTTTATCAGCATTTCGCCCGCTTCGATATCGATTTTCTTCACAACCTCGTCAATGCACGGAAACATCAGCTCCGCGCCGTTTTCTTTCTTGATTGAATAAACATCGGTAGCTCCGTTTTGATAAACCTCGGAAATCTTCCCGTAAACCTCGCCGCTGTCGATATCTTTAACCACAAGCCCGATGATATCCTGAATAAAGTACACGTCCTCGTCAAGCTCAACGTCATCGCGGTTCATATAGAGCGTTTTTCCGATGAGCTTTTGCGCGTCCTCAACGGTGTCGATGCCGTCAATCTTCATTATTACCACATTTTTGTGCGGATAAGCGCGCGAAATTTCGACGGGCTTTTCGCCTTTTTTGTCAAGGTAAAGCTCGTCAAATTCACACAAAAACTCCGCCGAGTCGCAGAAATACTGGCAGCGTACCTCGCCGCGTACTCCGTGAGTTGCGACAATTTTTGCTGTTTCGAGATACTGTTTCATATTAAT
>SFLN01000089.1 GCA_004554555.1 [Eubacterium] saphenum
TTCAGCTCAACTGAAATGGCAGCTTCGCGACTAAGGCATGCAGTTGCGCAAGATGGCAGAGAAGGGCAGCAAGGCTAAGGAACTCGAAGCCGAAAAGGTGAAAATGCTTGGTAATATCTATCGCATTCTCACATTGGCTTACGGCATTCCACCAAAGGAATTCACTTGGGAGATGAAGAACACTTCGGGCACGATGGTTAGCGTTAAGACCTACACTCCGCAATCGTTCTACAAAGAGCTGTGGGGCGACAAGGATTTGACTGGCGACTATGTGCTGCTGATGAACGACCCGTCGCGTGAATACGGCAAGGTTTATCAGATTATTGAATTCCAACACGTTAAACCCGGCAAGGGCGCAGCGTTTGTCCGCACAAAGGTCAAGAATGTAATAACAGGCTCGGTTGTTGAAAAGACCTACAACCCGTCCGCTAAGTTCCCGACAGCTTTTGTCGAGAGAAAGGATATGGAGTTCACCTACGCAGACGGCGAGCTGTATCACTTTATGGACCAGGAAACCTACGAGGACGTTCCCGTAAACGCTTCGGATGTTGGCGACAACTTCAAGTTCGTTAAGGAGAATATGCTCTGCAAGGTGCTTTCTTATAAGGGCAAGGTTTTCGGCGTTGAGCCTCCGAACTTTGTCGAGCTTCAGGTTACCGCGACCGAACCCGGTTTCGCAGGCAACACCGCTACAAACGCAACCAAGCCCGCTACACTTGAAACGGGTGCGGAAATTCGCGTTCCGCTGTTCATCAACGAGGGCGAAATGATTCGCATCGACACCAGAACCGGCGAGTATATGGAGCGCGTAAAGTAATTTTTGATAAGTAATTTTCGTTTGTTGAAAAGAGGTATTTTTATGACAATCGGAGAAAAGGTAACTTATATAAAAGGGCTCTGCGAGGGGCTTAACAAGGACGACAAGATTATCGACGCAATTCTTGACGTGCTGTCGGATATTGCGGAAAATCTCAAAGAGGTTGACGAGGAGCTTGACGATGTTGCAAGCGTAATGACCGACCTTGAGGAGAGCGTTTGCGACCTTGAGGACGAGATTTACGGCGAAAGCGACTACGACGAGGACTACTATGACGACGACGATATCGAAGAGGACGTCGGCGAAATGTATGAAACCGTTTGCCCCAACTGCGACAATACAATCCGCTTTGATTACGACCAGGCACAAAAGGGCGGAATGGACTGCCCGAACTGCGGAAAAAAGCTTGTTTTCGAGCTTGACGACGAGCCGGACGAGCTTTAAGGCGGTATTACTGTTTAAAACGCTCCGCTTTGTCGGAGCGTTAATTTTTGGAGAAAAAAATGAGCTGGAAAGACAATCTGATTAAAATCGAGCCTTACGTTGCGGGCGAGCAGCCGAACAAGACGGATTTCATCAAGCTGAACGCGAATGAAAATCCGTATCCGCCGTCCCCCGAAGCGATTAAGGCTATAAACAATTTTGACGGTGCAAATCTCAAAAAATACCCGTCGGCAAACGCGGTTGAGCTTGTGAAAACAATAGCGGAGTATCACGGTTTAAAGCCCGAAAACGTGTTCGCGGGAAACGGCACGGACGATGTTTTGTCGCTCTGTTTTCGCGCGTTTTTCAACTCGAAAAAGCCGATTTTGTTCCCCGACATAACCTATTCGTTCAACACGGTTTGGTGCGAAATTCTTGGCATTCCGTACGAGCAGATAAGGGTTGACGCGGATTTCAACATCAACCCCGAGGACTACAAGCGCGCAAACGGCGGCGTTGTTATCGCGAACCCGAACGCGCCCACGTCAATCGGCAGGGATTTGGATTTTCTGCGGATTATTCTTGACAACAACCGCAATTCCGTGGTTATCGTAGACGAGGCGTATGTGGATTTCGGCGGGATTACGGCAATTCCGCTGCTCGAAGAATACGACAATCTCGTCATCACGCGGACGTTCTCCAAGAGCCGTTCTATGGCGGGAATGCGTATCGGCTACGCGATGGGAAGCAAGGACGCGATTGCCGCAATTTACGCCGCGAAGGACAGCGTGAACAGCTATCCCGTGGACAGCGTCGCGCAAGTCGCGGGAATAGCTTCGATTAAGGACGAGAAGTATTTCCGTGAAACGATTGCGAGAGTTATCAAAACGCGCGATAATCTGACTGCGAAAATGCGCGAAATGGGCTTCAAAATCCCCGACAGCTCGACAAATTTCATCTTTGCTTCGCACGATAAATATCCCGCAAAGGAGATTTTCGAGTATCTCAAATCCAAGGACATTTACGTTCGCTGGTTCAACAAGCCGCGTATTGACAACTGTTTGCGGATTACCATAGGAACGGACGAGGAAACGGCGGCGCTTTTGAATGCGCTGAAGGAATACATAAAATAAGAGGTGGACGAAATGAAAATTGAAACACAATGCCTGCACGAGGGCTACACTCCCAAAAACGGCGAGCCGCGCGTTATGCCGATTGTTCAGAGCACGACTTATGTTTACGAGTCAACCGACGAGGTTGCGGCGGTTTTTGACGACCCCACGAAAAGCTTGATTTACTCGCGCTTCGAGAACCCCACAACAGACTGCGTTGAAAAGAAAATCGCGGCGCTGGAGGGCGGCGTTGCGGCGATGTGTACGTCCAGCGGTCAGGCGGCTTCGCTCATTTCAATCCTCAACATCTGCGAGGCGGGTGACAGCTTTATCGCTTCCGCGTCAATTTACGGCGGCACAATCAATCTCTTCGGCACAACGCTCAAAAAAATGGGTATCGAGTGCATTTTCGTTGACCACGACGCTACCGAGGAGCAGCTTTCTGCCGCGTTCAAGGAAAACACAAAGGCGGTTTTCGGGGAAACGCTGGCAAATCCCGCGCTCACGGTGCTTGATATCGAGATGTGGGCGAAGGTTGCGCACGCGCATGGAGTTCCGCTTATCATCGACAACACTTTCGCAACGCCGATTTTGTGCAGACCGTTCGAGTGGGGCGCGGACATTGTTATCCACTCCACCTCGAAGTATATGGACGGACACGCGGTTCAGGTCGGCGGCGTTATCGTTGACAGCGGCAAGTTCGACTGGACAAGCGGAAAGTTCCCGTGTATGACCGAGCCGGACGAGAGCTATCACGGCATTGTCTACACCGAAAAATACGCTTTTGCACCGTATATCGTTAAAGCGAGAATGCAGCTTATGCGCGACTTCGGCTGCTATCCTGCGGCGAACTCGTCTTTCCTGCTCAACCTTGGATTGGAAACGCTTGCGGTTCGTATGAAGCAGTACTGCGAGAACGCGCTTGCCGTTGCAAAATACATCAAGTCAACGGGGAAAGTCGAGTTTGTGACCTATCCCGCGCTCGAGGGCAGCAAGGGTCACGAGCTTGCGAAAAAGTACCTCCCGAACGGCACAAGCGGCGTAATTTCGTTCTCGATAAAGGGCGGCAGAAACGCGGCGGTTAAGTTTATGGACAGCCTGAAGCTCGCGTCAAACGAGGTTCACGTTGCCGATATCAGAACCTGCGTTCTTCACCCCGCGTCCGCTACGCACCGTCAGCTCACCGATGAACAGCTTGTTGCTGCGGGAATTGACGGCGGTCTGATTCGCCTGTCGGTTGGCTTGGAGAACGTTGACGACATCATCGCCGACCTCGAACAGGGCTTTTCGGCAATCTGATGGAAACAGCCTCGAAAATCATCAGAACAATCATCGCGGCAATCGCGGGTGTTCTGCTGGTGTGGGTCAGCATAAATTTTTTTACTGCGGGAACGGTTATCGGCTGGGTGATATTCGGCTTGATAATCGCTCTCTGCGTTTTTTGGAAAAAATTCCGCGCGCTTGTAAAACGGCTATGGAAGCGGCTTTGGGGCAAAATCGCAGTCTGCGTTATCGGAGCTGCGGCAGCTTTCGCGGCGGGAATTTGCGTGTTCTTCTCGGTGAATATGATTTTGTGTACCGAAAAGCTGCTTGAAAAAACCGAAGCCGTGATAATTCTCGGCTGTCAGGTTCGCGGAGAAGAGCCGAGCGTGATGCTGAAAAACAGACTTGACGCGGCGCTTGAGGTACTTCGCGAAAACCCCGAGGCTGTCTGCATCGCAAGCGGCGGTCAAGGCGGCGGTGAAAATATATCGGAAGCCGAGTGTATGCGCAGATATCTGATTGCAAACGGGATTGAGGACGAGCGGATTTATATCGAGGACAAGTCCACGTCAACCGAGGAAAATATTGCCTTTTCGCAGGAAATTCTCGATAATCTCGGAATTTCGGAAAATATAATCATAGCGACAAGCGAGTTTCACCAGTACCGCGCGTCGATTTACGCAAGCCGCGCGGGTTTGAAAACAGGCTCACATTCCGCGAAAACACCCGTGTTGAATCTGCTGAATTACTGGGTGCGCGAATGGGCAGCGCTTGCAATTGCATATATTAGATAAGGAGAATTGTATTGATAACAGTATCGGACGTCGCCGTTTCTTTCGGCGGACAGGTTTTATTCAAGAACGTTGATTTGAAGTTCACGGCGGGGAACTGCTATGGTGTAATCGGCGCAAACGGTGCCGGAAAATCGACCTTTCTGAAGGTGCTCTGCGGTGAGCTTGAGCCGACAAAGGGCAGCGTCACAAAGCCCGAAAATCTTCGTATGTCGGTGCTCAGCCAGGACCACTACGCGTTTGATGAGTACACGGTTCTCGACACCGTGATTATGGGCAACAAGCGGCTTTACGAGATTATGAAGGAAAAGGACGCGCTCTACGCCAAGGAGGATTTCTCCGACGAGGACGGCGAAAGAGCGTCGGTGCTTGAAGCGGAATTTGCCGAGCTTAACGGCTGGGAGGCGGAATCCGACGCGTCAAAGCTGATACAGGGCTTGGGACTTCCCGAGGAGCTTTTGTACCAGAGTATGTCCGGTCTTTCGGGCAACGAGAGGGTTAAGGTGCTTTTGGCACGGTGTCTTTTCGGAAATCCCGATATTATCCTGATGGACGAGCCGACAAACCATCTTGACGTGGACGCGGTTTCGTGGCTGGAGGATTTTCTCGCGGATTACTTCGGAACGGTAATTGTTGTTTCGCACGACCGCCACTTCCTCAACAACGTCTGCACGCACATCGTGGATATCGATTACGGCAAAATCAAAATGTACGTCGGAAACTACGAGTTCTGGTATGAAAGCTCGCAGCTTATCCAGCGTATGATAAAGCAGCAGAACAAAAAGGCTGAGGAGAAAATCAAGGAGCTGCAGAACTTTATCGCGCGCTTCTCCGCGAACAAGTCCAAGTCTAAGCAGGCAACCTCGCGCAGAAAATTGCTCGACAAGCTTACTGTTGAGGAGCTGCCCGCAAGCTCGCGCAAGTACCCGTACATCGGCTTTGAGATGGAGCGCGAGGCGGGCAAGGATATTCTGCAGGTCACGGGTTTGTCCAAGACGGTTGATGGGGTGAAGGTGCTGAACAATGTTTCGTTCACCGTGGGAAAGGGCGACAAAATCGCGTTTGTCGGGGCAAATGAAATCGCCGTGACAACGCTTTTCAAGATTCTCACCGAAGAAATCGAACCGGACGAAGGCTCGTTCAAATGGGGCGGCACAATCACGGTTTCCTATTTCCCGAACGACAACAGCGCGTATTTCAACGGCTGCGAGCTGTCGATTTTAGACTGGATGCGGCAGTACTCAAAGGACGAAACCGAGAGCTATCTGCGCGGATTTTTGGGGAGAATGCTATTCTCGGGTGATGATGTTTTCAAGCCGGTTAAGGTGCTTTCGGGAGGAGAAAAGGTGCGCTGTATGTTCTCGCGAATGATGCTGTTCAAGAGCAACGTGCTTATCCTCGACAGACCGACAAACCACCTCGATTTGGAGAGCATAACCGCTGTGAACAACGGTCTGTCCGAGTTCAAGGGAAATCTTCTTTTTGCAACGCACGACCTTGAGATACTCGAAACCGCTGCAAACAGAATAATCGAAATCACCGAAAACGGCTGCTTTGACCGTTCGGGAACCTATGAAGAATACGCCGAGTGGCGCAGGAAAAACGTCGGCGGCACGCTTACAATCTGAGAAATTATGAACTATATTATACTTGACCTTGAGTGGAACCAGGCGCTTAACAACGCGATGATAGTCCGCAGCCCCGTGGTGCTGTACGGCGAGATAATCCAAATCGGCGCGGTGAAAACGGACGAGAATTTCAACCTTCTCGACAAAATCAAAATCAACGTCCGCCCGAAATTCTACAAAAAGATGAACCCGTATGTGGAGAAAATCACGGGAATAACGCGCGAGGATTTAGCTTGCGGGGAAACGTTCCCGCAGGCGTTTCGGCGGTTCGCGGAGTGGTGCGGCGAGGAGTACCGCATTATAACGTGGGGCTTCGACGATATCGGGATTTTGTGCGACAATCTGCGCGCGCACGGCATGGACGCTGTTTTCGGGCGGGATTATATCAACCTTCAGCTTATCTTCAACCGTCAGACCGCTGCCGAGCACCTGCAATGCGCGCTGTCAGCGGCAGCGGAAAAGCTGGAGATACCGATTGACGTGCAGGTACACGACGCGCTCAACGACGCGTACCTTACTTATGAGGTGCTGAAAAAGCTGGATATGGTGAAAGGCGTCGCGGAATACGCCGAGATGTCCTCGACAGCCGCCGCAGTGCCGATTGTCAAGGATTATATCGAAAAAGTTGACGGGGACAATATGATACGCGACAGGCGGCTCAGCGCGGTAAACTGCCCGTTCTGCGAGGAGAAAATGAGCGTTCGCGAGTGGTTTTTCAGCAACAGGCGTTCGTGCAAAACGCTCGCCGAGTGCGCCGAGCACGGAGTTTTTCTCGTGAAGCTGAAAGCGGCGCGGATAACCGATGACAACTACACGGTAATTCGCTCGATTTTCACGGCAAACGACGAGGACATTTCTTCGTATGAGCGCAAGGTTCAGAAGCGCAAGGAGTCGCTGGAGCGAAGAAAGCTGGAGAAAAAGAAGAAGGCGGAGGGTAAAGATGAAGAAAAGCACGATAATGTTTGATATGGACGGGACGCTTGTGCCGTTCGTGAGCGAGGACTTTTTGAAGCTGTATTTCGCGGGTTTGACCAAAAAGCTCGCGCCGCTCGGCTATGACCCGAAAATCGTTGTGGACGACCTTTGGGCGGGAACGGCGGCGATGGTGAAAAACGACGGCTCTCGGCTTAACAGCGAGGTTTTCTGGGAAGTTTTCCGCGCGAAAAATCCCGACAAGCCCGACGCAAAACCGCTTTGCGATGAATTTTATGTGAACGAGTTCGACAAAACGCGCGCTTCTCTCCGCGAAAACCGCGATATGAAGCCGATGATTACAAGGCTGAAAAACGCGGGCTTCGACCTGATTTTATCGACAAACTCGGTGTTCCCGCTGTCGGCGATGATAACGCGCCTGACGTGGATAAACCTTGACGAAAGCGATTTTACGCTGATTACAAACTACGACAACAGCTCGTTCTGCAAGCCGAACCCGAAGTATTTCGCAGAAATTATGGAAAAAACGGGGAAAACCACGGACGAGTGCATTGTTGTCGGAAACAGCGTCAAGGAGGACATAATGCCCGCCAAATCGCTTGGTTTAGCGACATTCTGGGTTACGGACTACCCCGAGAACCCCGACAATACCGATACATCATCTTTCGACAAGGGCAGCATTTGGCAGGCTGAGGAATTTCTTCTCAATCTTGTCTGAGGCTTGAAAAATCAGTCTTTTTCGGCATTTACAAGCATAAAATGTCGAGAGGTGAGAAGAATGGTTTTTAGCTTTAACGATTTGAGATGCAAGGAAATCATCAACGTGAAAAACGGCGCGCGGCTGGGTTTTCCTGACGACATTGAGTTCGAGAACTGCACCGCGAAAATCTGCCGTATAATCGTATTCGGCAAGTCAAAATTCTTCGGGCTTTTCGGCAGAGAAGAGGATTTGTTCATAAAATGGTGCGATATCGAGGTCATCGGCGAGGACACAATTCTTGTTTCCTGCGATGTTCCGTCAAATTGCCGAAAACCGAGGGGTAAAGGACTTGGAAGTTTGTTTAAATAGACGAACAAAAAATACTTGTAAAATGCAGGGAAATATGGTATAATAATTCGGTAAATGTGCG
>SFLN01000090.1 GCA_004554555.1 [Eubacterium] saphenum
CTTTGGCAACTACAGTATAATACCAGATAAGATGAGTTTTGTCAAGAATTATTTTTATATTTTATTCATCTTCAATAATTTCTTCTTTCAGCTCACTGCGGCGAACCAGGAATCGACGAATGGCAAACAAGCCAGCAATGCAGGCAACACAGGCCAGATTACTCCATGGATCATCATGTGAGATAATGACATGTCGGGTAATTGCCAGTGTCAATACTTCCAAAATATTGGCAGGGGTAGTATCCACCAGCATACGTACAAACTCCATGCCTACGACTATGGTCAGCAATTCGTGGAGGATGTGACTGACATCGGAAAGATATTCTGCTCCGCTAATGATGATTTGATAGATTTCAAGTGTCAAGGCAGCCAGCAAAATCAAAATGGTAATGATGGCGATGAACCGCTCTATAACGTGTAATGTATGGAGAATCAAATGCTGGACTCGACTGTTGTGTTTTTCGATTTTCTCAATTTTGTTTTGCACTTTTGGATTATCGGAGTAGGTGATTTTCTGATTCATGTAATCTTCCTCCCTGTGAATATGATAATTAATCATACACCAAAATCATCCAAATAGGAAGGTATTTTCTTATTTTATATATTTCAATTGAAAAATTTGTGAAATATTGACATTATAAAAGATTGTGAAATATTCAAATCATCATTCGAGTCTGAGGTATGTTATGAATAAACTTCTAAAAAAGATAGCAGCCATCTTTCTTTCGGCTGTTATCGCAACACTGACTTTGATGGTAACGTTTGTTTTGCTCATTCCGAGGATATTGTAGAGTCCGAACTCGTTTTTGCGGCGTTTTAAGAGGAACGAGTTTGTGTAGAACAGGAAAATCGCGGAAAACGCGGCGAGTATAATCCAGCCAAGCCTCAGCACAACGCTTATCATCGTGCCGCCGCGCTGCGAGTAAACGAAGCTGCTTTCGGCGAGGAACGCGGTTATGTAGAAGACCATCATCATACCGATACACGCGAAAAGAAACGGCAGATAGAAGCGGAAATTTTTCTTTATTCCCGTGAGGGCAAGCCGCGGGTAGATAAATTTGTTCATAGTCCACCTCCGCTTGCGATAACAGTGAGCGTGTCGGTGATTTTCTTGTACAGTTCTTCATCGGTGCTTTCGCCTCGGTAAAGCTGATGATAAATCTCGCCGTCCTTGATGAACAGCACGCGCTTGGCGCGGCTTGCCGCCTTAACGGAGTGCGTGACCATAAGGATAGTCTGCCCGTCCGCGTTGAACTTCGCGAACAGCGACAGCAGCTCGCCTGAGGACTTGCTGTCGAGAGCGCCGGTCGGCTCGTCCGCGAGCAGGATTTTCGGCTCGGTTATCATCGCGCGCGCCGCGGCGGTACGCTGTTTCTGACCGCCGGAGATTTCGTAAGGGTACTTGTCGAGAATTTCGGTGATACCGAGATTTTTCGCGGTCGGCGTGAGCTTTTTCATCATCGTGTCGTGCGGCATTCCCATTAAGACGAGCGGCAGCAGGACGTTATCGCAGACGGTGAAATTATCGAGCAGATTGAACTCCTGAAAAACGAAGCCGAGGTTGTCACGGCGGAATTTCGCGATATTTTTCTCCTTTATTGCCGTGATGTCGGTACCGTCGAGGAGAACATTTCCCGCGGTTGGTTTATCGAGCGCCGCGAGGATATTCAGAAGCGTGGTTTTTCCCGAGCCGCTCTCGCCCATAATCGCGATATATTCGCCCTTTTCGACGGAAAACGACACATTTGAAAGCGCGGTGACGTGGTTATTTCCGAGGCGCTGGGAGTAAACCTTTTTCACATTCCGAACTTCGAGTATAGCCATAAAATTACCTCCTTTTTTTACAATTATACCCGAAACCGTGATTTTGCGCCATCGATTTAGCTTACATTTTCCTTACAAAATTGTAAGATTACTCAAAACCTACGTTCTCCCGTTCAAGGAAAATTCTGATAACAGTCCCGTTTTTATTGCTTTCGGCGGTGATTTTGTGACCGAGCTTTCGGCAGATTTTATCGCAGAGATACAGCCCGATACCGCTTGATTTTTCGTCAATTCTGCCGTTCAGCCCCGTGTAGCCCTTCTCGAAAATCCGCGGCAAATCCTCGGGTGAAACGCCTATTCCCGTATCCTTAACGCAGAGGGTTTGCGGTTCTTCAAGGTAAATCTTGATACCGCCGGAATTTGTGTATTTGACAGCGTTTGAGATAACCTGCCCGATAACAAACCCGAGCCATTTTTCATCGGAAACGACGGTTTTTCCCGCCGGCTTGAAGTCAAGCGTGAGCTTTTTCCTGATAAACTGCGCGGAAAATTTGCGGATTTCACCGCGCACCAGCTCGTCCACGGAAAGCTCTCGTATAACAAAATCCGTGCTCTCCGAGGTTAGCCGCGCGTAGCACATCGCCATCTGCGTGTACTCTTCAATTCTGCGGATTTGCTCGGAAAGCTCGTTTTCATCAAAGCCGCTCTGCAAAACAAGCCGCGCGGCTGCGATGGGCGTTTTAATCTGGTGCGCCCAAACGGTGTAGTAATCGGACAAATCCGCGAGCTTTTGCTCGGTGCTTTTTTTGATAACGGTCTTTTCATCGAACAGAATTTCCAGCATCTCCGCGTATTCTTTCTCGATAAAATCGGCAGCTGCGGGGAGATTTTCGGCGGTTAGAGTGATTTCCTTTTTGCATTGACGGAGCCGTTTAACTTTACGCGCAAACAGTATAAAATCAACGATAAACGCGGTGAAAATAACGGCAAAGCCGATTGCCGAAGCGTACAAAACGGCAGCTGTCGGGAGCGAATAGCCCGCGAAAACAACCGCAAATACACCGCAGCAGACCGCGAAAATTATCACAAAAACCGCGCGGGATTTGATATAATTAAGTACCATAGCTTACTCCAAAATGTAACCCATTCCCGCTTTTGTGGAAATGAAATTTTCAAGACCGTGATTTTCGATTTTTTTGCGCAGACGGGAAACGTTGACGGTGAGCGTGTTGTCGTCAACGTAGCAGTCGGTTTCCCAGAGCTTTCGCATCAGTTCCTCGCGGCTCACGATTTTACCGCGGTTTTGCATAAGCGTGAGCAAAATGCGAAATTCGTTTTTGGTAAGCTCAATTTTTTCGCCCGCGACAACCAGCGAAGCTTCTGCGATATTGAGAGCCGCGCCGTTATACTCGATGATTTCGTTTGGCGCGGAAAAGTCGTAGCAGCGCCGCAAAATCGCGTTGATTTTCGCCATCAGCACGGACAAATCAAACGGCTTTGCGATAAAATCGTCGCCGCCCATATTCATCGCGAGCACGATGTTCATATTGTCCGACGCGGACGAGAGAAAAACGACGGGTGCTTTCGAGGTTTTGCGAATTTGCTCGCACCAGTAAAAGCCGTTGTGAAAGGGAAGCCCGATGTCAAGGAGCGTGAGGTGCGGCGAAAAGCGCTCGTACTCGGCGGCAATTTCGCGGAAATCCTCGGCGATTTTTACGAGAAATCCCCACCCGTCCAGGTGTTTTTTCACGGCATTTGCGATTGCGCTGTCGTCCTCAACGATAAAAATTTTGTACATAAATTCACCAGCCTTTGAGTTTCTGTAACTCATTCTAACATATTTTTTCAAGAATTGCAAGAGTTGACAAATTTTTCGGTTTGTGCTAAAATGAGAAAAAAACGCGAGGTCAAAATGAAGATAAATTATATCCACGAGCCGACCGACTTGCAGTGCGGGCAAGCGGTTCTGGCAATGATTTTGGGCACATCGCCCGAGCAAATCTGCGAGCTTTTGCACAACGAGCGCGAAACAAATCTGCGGGAAATGCAAAGCGTTCTCACGGATAACGGCATAAAATTCTCCCGTGAACGCAAGCAGGCTTTTTCCAAAGAGGACTTGCCGAAAATCGCGCTGCTGAGCCTTGAAACGCCGCGCTGCTGGCACTGGTCGCTGTACGCGGACGGTGTTTTCTACGACCCCGAGCACGGCGTTCTCGATGACTTTCCGCAGTCCGAGAGGAAGTATTTCTGGGAAATATTTATAGAATAAGTCGGTTTAAAGCAAAAATGTGCTAAATTATACTTGACAGACAGCGCGAAATGTTTTATAATAAAAATGCACGACTATCGCGCAAACTGTTGAAAGGAAAAACGAAAATGAACGAGAAAATTCCGTATAAAATCTATCTTGAGGAGTCCGAGCTGCCCAAGCAGTGGTACAACGTGCGTGCCGATATGAAGAACAAGCCTGCGCCGCTGCTCAATCCCGCGACGCTGAAGCCGATGACTGCCGAGGAGCTTTCGGCGGTGTTCTGCGATGAGCTGGTAAAGCAGGAGATGGACGACACCACGCCTTATTTCGATATCCCCGATGAAATCCGCGAGTTCTATAAAATGTACCGTCCGTCGCCGCTTGTCCGCGCGTATTGCCTGGAGAAAGCGCTCGACACACCCGCGCACATTTACTACAAATTCGAGGGCAACAACACTTCCGGAAGCCACAAGCTGAACAGCGCGATTGCGCAGGCTTACTACGCGAAAAAGCAGGGCTTGAAGGGTGTGACAACCGAAACCGGTGCAGGACAGTGGGGAACTGCGCTTTCAATGGCTTGCGCATATCTGGGGCTGGACTGCCGTGTTTATATGGTAAAGTGCTCGTATGAACAGAAGCCGTTCCGCAGAGAGGTTATGAGAACCTACGGCGCGGCGGTTACACCGTCGCCGTCCGATACGACAAATGTCGGCAGAAAAATTCTCGCCGAGCACCCCGGTACAACGGGAAGTCTTGGCTGCGCGATTTCCGAGGCAGTTGAGGCTGCGGTATCAACCGAGGGTTACAGATATGTGCTCGGTTCGGTTTTGTCGCAGGTTTTGCTGCACCAGACGGTTATCGGTCTGGAGTCCAAGACCGCGTTCGAGAAAATCGGCGTAAAGCCCGATGTTATCATAGGCTGCGCGGGCGGCGGCTCGAACCTCGGCGGCTTGATTTCGCCGTTTATGGGAGAAATGCTGCGCGGCGAGAATAATTACAGAATAATCGCGGTTGAACCCGCGTCCTGCCCGAGTCTTACGCGCGGCAGATACGTTTACGACTACTGCGATACGGGAATGGTTTGCCCGCTGGTGAAGATGTACACGCTGGGCAGCGGCTTTATCCCGTCACCGAACCACGCGGGCGGTCTGCGTTATCACGGAATGAGCTCGATTTTGTCGCAGCTTTACGATGACAAGCTCATCGAAGCGGTATCGGTTGAGCAGACGGCGGTGTTCGCGGCAGCGGAGCAGTTTGCGAGAGTTGAGGGCATTCTCCCCGCGCCCGAGAGCAGCCACGCAATCAAGGTTGCGATTGACGAGGCACTCAAGTGCAAGGAAACGGGCGAAGCGAAGAACATTTTCTTCGGACTCACGGGAACGGGTTATTTCGATATGTACGCTTATCAGGCGTTCAACGACGGCAAGATGAGCGACTATATCCCCACGGACGAGGACCTTGCGGTCGGATTTGCAGGGCTGCCTAAGGTTGACCTGTAATTTACGGCAAATAAAAAAACAGCGCGGTTTATCGAAAGACAGACCGCGCTTTTTATTCAGTTGAGAAGAGCCGTTGTCACATTCAGATAAGCCGCGAAAAGCAGCCAGAGCAGATACGGTACGCTTACAAGAGCGGCTGCGGGGCGGATTTTGGCGAATTTAACGAGCATTGCGATGACGAGAATGAGCAGAATTGCGATAACGACAAACGCTGCCCAAAACGCTTGAAAACGGAAGAAAACGATGCTCCACGAGAAGTTGACGAGGAGCTGGAGCCAGTAAACTCGCAGCGCGGATTTGACACGCACGGGCTCAGCGTCCGAGCGGTAAACAAGGTACGCGGAAATTCCCATCAGCGCGTAGAGGATTATCCACACAACCGAGAAAACCCAAGAAGGCGGCGAGAGCGGCGGCTTTTCGAGCGTTTGGTAAACCGCGCCGATATTGCCCGCGAAAAGGCTTGAGAGAACGCCCGCAAGCTCTGCGGAGAGCGTGAAAATCAGCAAATCGTACAAATTATTTCTTTTCATAGCCTGCTCCTTTGTCCGAGGGTGACGCTGCACGCGGCTAAAGCGAAAGCGCTGATTGTGCGGCGCTGCTCCTTAGTTTTTGTAAAATATATGGACAAAGTGCGGAAAATATGCAAAACGGCTGCCAAAATGACAGCCGTATTTTTACATATTGATGAAATTTTCATCGGTGACAAATAGAAATCTTGAAAGCTCGCCGCTGCTGAAATCCGCGACAACAAACGCCCGCTTCTCCTCGTTGAAGCTGAACAGGAATTTCCCCGAGCGCTCTGCGGATTTCTCGATTTCATCGAGGTCAACGTCAAATTCGTGCAGCAGCCTAACCGCTTGCTTCGGCTCTTCGGCAATCACGGCTTGTCGCATTTTCGCGAAAACCGAGAACAGATTGCCCTTGATAAGCTCGAAAATCGTGGTGTTGGAGAGTGTGATTTCGACGGGCCCGCCCGCTGCTTTAATCAGAAAAACCGCAGGGTCGGGAACGTTCCCCTCGCACACTGCCGCCTTAAATTCGCCTGTTCTGCCCACGCAAATCAGCGGCAGCTTCGTCCCATCGAAATCCGTGAATATGTAGGGCGTCATAATATTCGGGTGAATGAGCTTTATGTAGCTTTGCTGGTTCACCGAAAAGTACGCGTAATTCTCGAGAAACCGCTTGATATTCTGCGGCACTTCAATCCCGCGCTCAAGCTTATTTCGCTCAAAATCCTCCTCGGGGATACCGTCCGTGCGGCTGCCGTAGAGGATTTTCAGCACCTCGAACGGCTCCATATTGTACAAAACAGCCAAAAGCTCACCCTCTTTTAAAGTCTTGATTTAAAGTCATCGTAGCCGAATTTTTTCAGCAGTTCAACCTCGCCGTTTTCGCGAAGCAGGTAAATTGACGGCAGCGGGATACCGTTAAACGTGTTGTTTTTGCACATCGAGTAGATTGCCATATCCTCGAAAACGAGCCGTTTGCCCTCGCAAAGCGGTTCGTCAAACGAGTAGTCGCCGATGATATCGCCCGCAAGGCAGGTGTTTCCGCCGAGCCGATAGGTGAACGGTTTTTTCTCGGGCAAATCCGCGCCGATGATATTCGGGCGGTACGGCATCTCGAGAACATCGGGCATGTGGCACGCCGCCGAAGCGTCGGTTATCGCGACATTTATGCCGTTTTTGCCTGTTTCGAGAACGGTTGTCACGAGGTAACCCGCGTTCAAGGCAACCGCCTCGCCGGGTTCAAGATACACGTCAAGCCCGTACTTTTCGCGGAACTTTTTCACGGTATCGATAAGCAATTCAACGTCATAATCTTTACGCGTAATGTGATGACCGCCGCCGAAGTTCACCCACTTTATCCTGTCAAACATAAACCCGAATTTTTCCTCAAAAACGGGAACAGTCCGCGCGAGAACATCGGAGTTTTGCTCGCACATCGTGTGGAAGTGCAGCCCGTCGATACCATCGACAAGCGCCAAATCCTCCTTGAATTGCGCAAGGGTAACGCCGAGCCGCGAGCCGGTGAAACAAGGATTGTAGATATCGGTTTCAATCTCGCTGTATTCGGGGTTCACGCGGATACCCGCCTGAATATAACGCGAAGAAGCGCGGACTTTCTCGCGGAATTTCGCCCATTGCTTCGGTGAATTGAACACAATGTGGTCGCAGATTTTCACGATTTCATCGAAATCATTTTCGGGATAAGCGGGGGAGAAAATGTGATTTTCCTTGCCAAATTCCTCAAAACCGAGCCGCGCCTCGAAGATACCGCTTGCCGTGCAGCCGTCAAGGTACTGCGCGATAAGCGGGTAAGTCGCATACGCCGAGAACGCTTTCTGCGCGAGAAGAATTTTGCAGCCCGCTTTTTCGCGGACGTATTTAAGCAGCTCGAGATTTTTGCGGAGCTGTTTTTCATCGATAACGTAGCAGGGCGTTTCAACCTTTTCTGTCCAAGTCATAGCGTTCCTTTCAGCCAAACTACTTTTTGTTAGCCTGTACAGCGTTTTTATAGCTTATCAGAATATGGCACGGTGCAAAAATAACCGCGGCGGCGATAAGCAGAATATACCTG
>SFLN01000091.1 GCA_004554555.1 [Eubacterium] saphenum
GTTCGGGAAGCGTTTTGGAACGTGTACCGTCCGGGCTGTCTCGAACATTTTGTGCTCAATCAGCTTCGAGATGACCCCGCATATGTGCAAGAGCTGGACTTTGTAATGGAAAAGGACGGCGAGCTTATCGGGCAGAATATGTTTATGCGGGCGGTTATCAAAGCCGATGACGGCAGAGATATCCCGATTTTCACAATGGGCCCGATTTGCATTGCACCCGAGTTCAAGCGCCGTGGCTACGGCAAGAAGCTGCTGGATTTCTCGCTTGAGAAGGCGGCTGAAATGGGCGCGGGCGCGGTTTGCTTTGAGGGGAACATCGATTTCTACGGCAAGAGCGGCTTTGTGTGCGCGAGTGAATTTGGGATAAGATATCACGGAGTTCCCGAGGGCGAGGACGCTTCGTTCTTTCTCTGCAAGGAGCTGAAAGCGGGATATCTTGACGGTGTCACAGGTGTATACACCCCGCCGCAGGGCTACTTTTTGGACGAAGCGGCGGTCGAGGAGTTTGACAAAGATTTTCCGCCAAAGGAAAAGCTGAAGCTCCCCGGACAGCTATTCTAAACGAATAACAAAAAGCTCCCCGAGCGCAACCGTTCGGGGAGCGATTTTTATTTGTGCTTCGGGAGAAGTACGGTAATTTCCGTGCCGCTGCCCTCGGTGCTTTTTATGCCGATTGTGCCGCCGTGAAGCGTGACGCCGTGCTTGACGATGGAAAGTCCAAGCCCCGTGCCGCCGATTGTCCGCGAGCGGCTCTTGTCAACGCGGTAAAAGCGCTCAAAAACGCGGTCAACGCTCTCGGGCGGGATACCGATTCCCGTATCGGTGAAGGTCGCCTTGACGAAATCATCGGTCTGCGAGATGTTTATTTCAGCGGTACCGCCGTTTTTGTTATACTTTATCGCGTTGTCGAGGAGGTTGTAGAAAATCTCGTCGAGCACGGGATAAACTCCCGTAATCTCCGCCTTTTCGCCCGTGACCTTGAGCGTAACGCCGTTGTTTTCCGCAGCCTTTGAGAGCCTGTCGGCGCAGGTTTCGGCGAGTTCTTTCAAGTCAACGTTTTCGCGCTCGTCCTTATAGGAATTTTCGTCAAGACGCGAGAGGTTGATGATGTCCTCGATAAGCGTTATCAGGCGGCTTGCTTCGCTTTTGATTTTCTCGGAGAACTCTTTGATATCCTCGGGCTTGACGATACCGCCCGCGAGCATATCGGAGATGCCGTAAATCGTGGTGAGCGGCGTTTTCAGCTCATGCGAAACGTTCGAGGTAAACTCGCGGCGAAGCTCCTCGCGGCTTTCTTTCTCGGTGATGTCGAGGATAATGATAACCGTGCCATTCGGCTCACCGTGCGAGAAAACGGGGCTTGCGATGACCTGATAAACCCTGTCGGAGAGCGTGAGATTGACCTCGTTTCGTTCACCCTTGAGCGCGTTTTCTATAGCTTGAATAAAGCTCTCGTTGTGGTTTAGGGTGAAGATATTGCGGGAATTTTCGTTGAACTCAGCGCCGAGAATTTTCAGCGCGGAATTGTTGTACGACAGCACCTCCGCGTTTTTATCGGTGATGATGAAGCCCTCGCTCATATTCTCGGTTATGAGCGAAAACTCCGCGCGCGCCCGCGAAAGCTCGTTTATGCGGCTTTCAATTTCGATATTGCGGTTTTTGATTTCGTGAAGAAGCGGCGCGATTTCGCTGTAATTCTCGTCGATATCGGGATTTTTGAGGTCGATTTCGTTTATGGGCTTAACAATTTTGTTCGCGGTCAAATCGGCGAGCAACAGGCTCAAAATCAGCGCCAGAATAAGCGCCAGCAGCACGCCCCACCACAGGTCGAAAATCATACCGAGGACGGTATCCTGCGTGCCGGAAACTCGGATTATATCGCCGTTTGCGAGCACTCTCGCGCAGTAAATCGTGCGCTCGGAAAGGGTGTGGCTTTCGCGGGTTGCGGTGCCCTTTCCGGACTGTTTCGCCGCGACAATCTCATCGCGATTTGCGTGGTTTTCCATTTCCGCGGGATTTGCAACGTTGTCGAACAAAACCGTGCCGTCCGCCGCGATGTAAGTAATTCTGCTCGAAAATCCCGTGAGATTTGCCAAATGCTGTTCGATATCATCGGCATTTTCATCGGTCAGCGAAACGCTCAAAAGCTGCGTTTCCTCTTCAAGCTGTTTTGTAAAATTATCAAGATTTTTCGCGTAGTTTGCACCTAAAACTATTATTATCGCAATAATCACCGAGGCAAACGACACAAAAAAGGTTGACAAAAAAATTCGTTTTGTCATAAATTTACCCCATTGAATTGTCGGAGAATTTATACCCCACGCCGCGCACGGTTTCAATCATATCGCCGCATTCGCCGAGTTTTTGCCGAAGCGTTCTGATGTGAACGTCAACGGTTCTGCTCTCGCCCGCGAAGCCGTAATCCCACACCTTTGCGAGGATTTTTTCGCGCGTGAGGACATTGCCCGCGTTCTCGAGGAGATAGCACAAAAGCTCGAATTCCTTGAACGTGAGCTGAACCTCGTTTCCGTCAACCTTGACGATATGCTTTGCGGGATTGACGTAGAGCTTGTCGCTTTTGTACTCCTTATCGGCGGAGGAGGCGGTGCGGCGAAGGAGCGCTTTTATGCGGGAAATCATCTCCATTGTCCCGAACGGCTTTACGATATAGTCGTCCGCGCCGCTGTCCAAGCCGATAACCTTGTCGTACTCCGAGCCTTTTGCCGTGAGCATAATAACGGGCAATGCCGCGGTTTTCGGCGCTTTTCTGAGCTTTGCGAGAACCGAAAGCCCGTCCTCCTCAGGAAGCATAATGTCAAGCAAAACCAGCTCCGGCAACTCGCCGTCCATTGCTTTCCAGAAATCCGAGGGACGCTCGAAGCCCTTTGCGTCAAGCCCCGAGTTTGTGAGCGCGTACAGCACAAAGCTGCGGATATTCGCGTCGTCCTCCAACAAATAAATCATAATTTATCACCTTATCAATGCTCGCCCGTGATTGAAAAGATAACCCATTCCGCGATATTTGTCGCGTGGTCGCCGATACGCTCGAGATACTTTGCAACCATAAGCAAATCCATAAAATACTCCGCGTCCTTTGTATCCTCGCGGATTAAGTCAACAAGCTCGGTTTTGACCTCAAGGAAAAGGCGGTCAACGTTGTCGTCCATATCGATAGTCCGCTGCGCGAGCGCCAAATCTTTCTTGACGAACGAGTCCACGCCCGTGGTCACCATTTTCACTGCTTCGGTCGCCATTTCGGAAATGTGTACCTTCCCCGCAAGGTTTGTCGAGTGGACAAAGCCCGCGATTTCCGCAATATCCTGCGACTGGTCGCCGATTCTCTCCATATCGGAAATCATCTTGAGCGCCGAGGAAACGGTTCTCAAATCCTTTGCAACGGGCTGCTGCTGAAGCAAAAGCTTCATACAAAGCGCCTCGATATCGCGTTCAAGGTGGTCGATATCCTGTTCGTTTGCGTTGACCTTTTCAATCATCATCGGGCTTTTCTCGTCGAACAATGCTTTGACCGCGCACGAAATACTTTCCTCGCAAAGCGCGCCCATTTTGATTAATTCGACGTTCAGCTGTTCAAGTTGTTCATCAAAACGGTTTCTCATAACTGCCTCCTTAGCCAAATCTTCCCGTGATATAATCTTCGGTACGCTTATCCTGCGGCTGCGAGAAAATCTTCTCGGTGTCGTTGTATTCGACAACCTCGCCAAGCAGGAAAAACGCGGTTTTATCGGAAATTCTCGCGGCTTGCTGCATATTATGAGTTACCATAACAATAGTATAGCACTTTTTCAGCTCAATTGCAAGGTCTTCTATTTTAGAAGTTGAAATCGGGTCGAGCGCGGAGGTCGGTTCGTCCATCAGCAGAACATCGGGTTCAACCGCAAGCGCGCGAGCGATACAAAGTCGCTGCTGCTGACCGCCCGAAAGACCGAGCGCGGATTTTTTCAGACGGTCCTTGAGCTCGTCCCAGATTGCCGCGTCGCGAAGCGATTTTTCAACAATATCGTCCAGCTTGACTTTGGAGTGAATGCCGTGGGTTCGCGGACCGTAAGCGATGTTGTCGTATACGCTCATCGGGAACGGGTTCGGCTTCTGGAACACCATTCCTACGCGCTTTCTGAGGACGTTCACGTCCATTTTCCCGTAGATATCCTCGCCGTCAAGCAGGAATTGTCCCGTAATCCGACAGCCCTCAACCAAATCGTTCATACGGTTGAGCGACTTCAGAAGCGTGGATTTTCCGCAGCCCGAAGGACCTATAAATGAAGTAATCTGCTTTTCGGGAATTGCGAGATTTATGTTTTTGAGAGCCTTGAAATTGCCGTAATAAAGCTCTGCGTTTCGTATATCAAATTTCATTTTTACCCCTTTTTCTTCTGAATGTGACGTTCAATCAAATCGGAAGCCATGTTAATCAAGAATGTGAGCGCGAGCAGGACAACGCCCGACGCAAACGCCTGATTGACGTGGAGTCCCTCGTTGGACTGGACGTACATGTGAACCGTGAGCGTTGCTGCGGAGTCCCAGATACCGCTGGGCGTGCTGCGGAAGGTACCCGAGGTGTAGATAAGCGCGGCGGATTCTCCGACAATTCTGCCTATCGAGAGGATAACTCCCGACATAATTCCGGGGATTGCCGCGGGGAGAATTATGCGGAAAACGGTGCGCATTTTGCCTGCACCCAAGCCGTAGCTGCCCTCGCGGTAGCTGTCGGGAACGGCAAGCAGCGCTTCTTCGGTTGTTCGGATAATCAGCGGCAAAATCATAATTGCAAGCGTGATTATACCGCCGAGCATTGCGTATTGCCAGCCGAGCTGCATATTGAACAGCAAAAATCCGAAAAGACCGTAGACGATTGACGGAATACCCGAGAGCGTTTCCGTGGTAATGCGGATTACTTTCACCAGCTTGTTTCCGCGCTTTGCGTATTCGACGAGATAAACCGCCGCGAAAATTCCCACGGGAACCGCGATTAAAAGCGTGAGCACCGTCATCGTGAGCGTGTTGATGATAGCGGGCATCATACTCTGATTTTCGGGGGTGTATTTCCATTCAAACTGCTCGGCGGTGAGGTGAGGGATACCGTTTACGAGAATGTAAATCATCAAAAACAGCAGAATTCCCACGGCAAAAACCGCCGACAGCATCACCAAAATCATTACCACAAGCGACTTCGGGTGCTTTTTGTACTCGCGGAGCTTGTCGCGGAAGGTGACCTTGTTGATGTAGTTTTCGGGCTGATTTTGTTCGGTGTTTTTCATTTCGACAACTTTCTCCATAAATTAGTCCTTTCTGCGCTTGAGCACCGAGAAACACAGGTTGATAATCAGAATGAACACGAACAGCACAACCGCTGTTGCGACAAGAATGCTTTGCTTGTGTTCATCGGCATAGCCCATTTCAAGAATAACGTTTGAGGTGAGCGTGCGCACACCCGAGGTAATGCTTTCGGGGAGAATGGGCTGATTTCCTGCGACCATAACAACCGCCATAGTTTCGCCGATAGCTCTGCCGACGCCGAGGATAATTGCGGCGAGAATACCCGACTTTGCCGCCGGAAGCGCCGCGAAGAACACGCTTCTTTCGTGCGTTGCGCCGAGCGCAAGCGAGCCCTCATAATAGCTTGTGGGAACAGCGTTGAGGGAAGCTTCGGTTGTCTTTATGATTGTCGGCAAAATCATTATCCCGAGCAAAATTCCCGCGGTGAGAAGCGATTTTCCCGAGCCGCCGAAAACGTTTCTGATAAACGGCACAAGCACCATTACACCGAAAAATCCGTAAACGATTGACGGGATACCTGCGAGAAGATTTATCGCGGGCTTGACGAATCTGTACAGCTTTTTCGGGCAGTAAAACGACATAAATACCGCGCACAAAACGCCAATCGGAACGCCAATCAGAATGGCAATTCCCGTGACGAGAATTGAACCTACAATCATCGGGAAGATACCCCAGCTGTCCGCGTCGGGACGCCATTCGCCGCCGAAAAGGAACTTGAAGAAGCCAACGTCCGCCATTGCGGGAATACCCGTTCCAAACAGGTAAACGCAGATTACAACGACCGCCAGAATTGACACGCAGGCGCAGAGTAAAAACAGCGCGTGCATAATTTTTTCTTTAGCTTTTTGCATAAAAACCTCGCTTAATCCAAAAGCAGCGCGCGAAAAAACGTTTGCTGCCGATTAAAAAAATCAGCGCCGCACGCGGCTCAAAACCGCGTGCCGAGCGCCGTAGTTAAGGGAAAAACTCGGAAGAGAGGTGAAAACATCTTTCAAGATTTACTTGATTTCGGACCAGTTCTTAATCTCGCCGAGGTAGATTTTCTTAATCTGCTCGGAGGTGAGATTATCGATTTTGCTGTCCTTGTTTACTATAACGGCAATTCCGTCGTCCGCGATTTTAAGCTCGGTCAAGCCCTTGTCAAGCTCCTCCTGCTTAAGAGCGCGCGAGGACATACCGATATTGCAAGCGTCGGAGGTTACGGCAGTGATGCCTGCGCCCGAGCCGGTCTGCTGAATTTGAACGGTAACGCCGCTGTTCAGTTCCTGATACTTAGCTGCAAGCTTCTCCATAACAGGGCCTACGGAAGTTGAACCGTTGAGGGAGATTGTGCCCTTCTTGCCCGAGGGAGTGTAGGAGCTTGTCGTTTCAACCGCGATGTAGTGGTTATCTGAAATGACTTGCTGACCTTCCTTGCTCATTATGTAAGCGATGAAATCCTTGGACAAATCATCGAGCTTATCTTCCTTATAGCAGATTTCAAAGGGACGAGCGACCGCGTATTTGCCCGATTTAACATTGTCTGCGGTTGCCTCAACGCCGTCAACCTTGACAGCCTTTACGGTATCGTTAAGCGAACCGAGCGAGATGTAGCCGATAGCGTCGGGGTTGCCGGAAACGCTCATCATAACGCCGTTTGTGGACTGGATAATCTCAGCCGTAGCAACGGTTGCGTCCTTCTTGTCCGCGTCGAGAACACCCATAAGCTCAACGAATGCCGAACGTGTGCCCGAACCGTCCTCACGAGAAACAACCGTGATTGCCTTGCCGCTGTTTGCGCAGCCTGTAAGCGAGGCTGCCATAAGACCTGCGGATAAAACCGCCGCAAAAATATTCTTGATTTTCATTGAAATTCTCCTTTTTGTTGTGTAATTTTTGTTTACAGCTAAATTATATCACGCAAATGTTAAATCGAAAAGCGCACAAATGTTAAATCGATGTTAAATATCCGAGGTGAATTTTCAGGGAACGGCTCGGAAATGCGGGAATTTGCTTGCGTTTTGAGGAATTTTGCGATATAATGTAAATAAGTGAAAAATTTTTGGCTTGGGAGGAGAAGCAATGAGCAAAATCGAGTTGTTGAACGCGTCGTGCGCGGAGCAGACGGTTGACGCCGTGGTAAATGCCGCGAACAATCGTTTGTGGTCGGGCGGCGGTATATGCGGCGTGATTTTTGACAAAGCGGGAAGCGCGGAGCTTGCAGCCGCTTGTTCCCGGCACAAAACGCCGCTCAAGGACGGCGAGGCGGTCATCACACCCGCGTTTAAGATGAAGAACGCGAAATTCATAATCCACGCGGTCGGCCCGAATTTCGCAAGTACTCCGAACGCTTTCAGGGAGCTGTTTGACGCGTATTACAACTCGCTGCGCGTGCTTATGGACAACAATCTTCATAGTATCTCGTTCCCGCTGATAAGCTCGGGGATTTTCGGCGGTTCTCTTGAAAACCCTGCTGCGGAATCAGCGAAGCAGTGCTGCCGCGCGTATAAAAGGTTCACCGAGGATTTCCCCGATTATCAGCTTGACGTAAAGCTCTGCGCGTTCTCACGCAAAGAAATGACCGAAGCAAAGCAGGTTTTCGACAGCTTTTTCGGCTGAAATTAAAAGAAAAAACGGTTTTCCGCGAAAGTCATCGTCGATTTTATAATGAAAACACAAGGAGGGATTTGAAATGAATAATAATCTTGAAAAAATCCAAAAGGTGTTTGGCGTATTTAAAATTTTGTCGCGGGTATTTATGATTATATGCTTTGTTGCGGCGGGGCTTGTTCTTGTGAGCGTAATATTGACGCTTGCGGGCGGCGAGAACACTCCGATTATGAAAATCGGCGGCGTATCGATTTATCTGCCGGTGTTCTTTGAAACGAACGAAACTGCTCTCGGAAGCGAAAAAGCGTGCTGGGTAATGGCGGCGGGATTTGTCGCGGCGGCTTGCGAGGGAATTTTGCTTGCATTTGCCAACCGTTATTTCACAATCGAGCAAAAAGAGGGCACACCGTTCACGGAAAACGGCGCGAAGCTCACGCTTGACCTTGGCATCACGGCAATTGTTCTCTCGGTTGTTTCCTCGGGAATTCAGTCTTCAATTTATAGTGTGATGAAAATCTCGGAGATTTCCAAGGACTTGTCAAACGAGTGGGGTGTTCTCCTCGGAGTGGCGCTGATTTTGTTCTCGCTTATTATAAGGTACGGCGCGGACTTGGAGAAAAACCGCGAAAAGGAAAAGCTTGAATAACCACGCTTTTTCGACAACCCGATAAAAAAGTGCCCGCCAATACCGCAAAGCTCTTGACAAATCCGCGCAGATGTGGTATAATTTATATGTTGCAAAAACCGCAACTTATTTATAATAGAAACCACAACTGCGGATATAGTTTATCGGTAAAACATTAGCTTCCCAAGCTGAGGTGACGGGTTCGACTCCCGCTATCCGCTCCAAAACGGAAAATAGGAAAATCCCGCATTGTTGCC
>SFLN01000007.1 GCA_004554555.1 [Eubacterium] saphenum
AGGTTTCGCAGAGGGTTGTGGGGAGGTGATAGATAAGTCTTGCGATACCGAGGTTGTCGTAGGAAACGATGTTCTTGTCGGTATCGAAAACCTTTCCGACCTCGAGAGCGGTCTGCGCTTCCTTGAAGGAGCGCGCCAAATCCTTGACGCCGATAACGGGTGTGCCTATGCCGATGTTAACCTTTGTGAAGAACTCGCTTGAAAGCGTATCGGAAATGCTGCGAGCAAGCTTTTCGAGGTCCTTGACGTCGATGTTGTTCTTAACTTCCTTGACGAGAACGATATCGGTTTCGGTGATGTTGAAAACGAAGTCCTTGTTCTTGTCGGGGAAAAGGTTCTGGATTACGTCATAAGCCGAAACATCGTTGGAAGCGATAACGCTGATGAGGAAAACAACTCGTCCGATATCGCCGTTGAAGTGCAGCTCGCGCGCTTTTAATGTAATATCTCCGGGGAGAACGTTGTCGAGGATTATGTTCTTGACGAAGTTGTTGCGGTCGTACTTCTCGTCGTAGTACTGCTTGATGCCGAGCAGCGAGATTGAGATAAGTCCCGCGAACTTAGCCGCGGACTCGTCGGTGCCCTCGACGAAAACCGCATAATCGGGCTTAACGTGAACGCCAAACGGCTTGTAGGTATAACCGTCGCGTATAAACACCTCGTGCGAGTCGGACAGCTCGATTGAGAAGAAGTCGCTGCCGCCGCCGACCTTGGTTAAATCGGAGCAGGCGATGACCGTGCCGTTTTCGTCAATCACGCCGATGACTCTGTTTATCGCGTCTTTCATCTGATGAACAATTCCTTGAAAAAGCCTGTTTGACATCTTGATTTACCTCTTTCTTTTTATGAACTGAAAAATAGTCCGAGTTACCCTGTTTAATTTTGGGGTAAAATTGCACAGTTTAAACCTCTGTTTTTTGTGCCTATCTCTATTGTACTAAAAAACTCAAAAAAAATCAAGTGTTTTTTAGGTAAAATGTAAAATTTCCTTGTTTTTTTTGATTAATATTGAAAAAAGTGGAAAAATGATATATAATATACTTATATAACTGCGTTTATTTCGCTTTTACCAAATATTACCAAAGAGAAGGAAGAAACTGATGGAGAAGAAAAAGTACTATATAACCACACCGATTTATTACCCCTCGGGCAACCCACATATCGGACACTGCTACACGACGGTTGCGTGCGACACGATTGCGCGCTTCAAGCGTATGCAGGGGTATGACGTGATGTTCCTCACGGGCACCGACGAGCACGGAATGAAAATCGAGCAGAAGGCAAAGGCTCTCGGCGTTACCCCGAAGGAGTACGTTGACCCGATTGTCGAGAATTTCAAGAAGTTGTGGGACGTTATGGGGATAAGCAATGACCGCTTTGTCCGCACAACCGATGATTATCACGTTAAAACGGTGCAGACGATTTTCAAGAAGCTGTATGACAAGGGCTATATCTACAAGGGTGAGTACACGGGAAAATACTGCACGCCGTGCGAGAGCTTCTGGACGGAGAGCCAGCTTGACGAAAACGGCTGCTGCCCCGACTGCCACAGACCGGTTATCGACGCGCACGAGGAAGCGTATTTCCTCAAGATTTCTGAGTTCGCGGACAAAATCGAGAAATTCCTCACCGAAACCGATTACCTCCGCCCGAAATCCCGCGTAAACGAGATGGTGAACAATTTCATCAAGCCGGGACTTGAAGACCTCTGCGTTTCGAGAACCTCGTTCACTTGGGGTATACCCGTAACCTTTGACGAAAAGCACGTTGTTTACGTCTGGGTTGACGCGCTCGCAAACTATATCAGCGCGCTCGGCTACGAAAACGACGCTTACGATGATTTCGACAAATTCTGGCCCGCGGATATGCACATGACCGCAAAGGAAATCGTGCGTTTCCACTCGATTGTGTGGATAATCATACTGATGATGCTGGATTTGCCGCTGCCGAAGATGCTTTACGGGCACGGCTGGATTAACTTCAACGGACAGAAAATGTCAAAATCCATCGGTAACGTAATCGACCCGTTTGTTCTCGCCGAGAGATACGGCTCGGACGCTGTGCGTTATCAGATTATGCGCGATATGCCGTACGGCTCGGACTCAAATTTCTCGAACGAGATTATGATTACGCGCATTAACTCGGATTTGGCGAACGATTTCGGCAACCTTGTTTCGAGAACGGTTGCAATGGCGGACAAATATTTCGGCGGAACTCTCCCCGATGACCGCGAGCCGAACGCTCTTGACGATGAGCTGATAAATATGGCAAAAGCGCTTTGCGATACCGTTTCGCCGATGATTGAGGAGGCGAAGCTGTCGAGCGCGCTCGAGGAGATTTTCAAGGTTGTATCGCGCGCGAACAAGTATATCGATGAAACCGAGCCGTGGAAGCTCGGCAAGGACGAAGCAAGCAGACCGCGCCTCGCAAGCGTTTTGTACAACCTGCTTGAAACAATCAGAATTTGCTCGGGACTTTTGTCGCCGTTTATGCCCAAGACAATGCCCAAGGTTTGGGAGCAAATCGGCGCGAAATCCGAGGACGTTGAATATAATACTTTGGGAGAATTTGGAAAACTCCCCGCGAACGTCACCGTTCAAAAGGGCGAGGTTTTGTTCCCGAGAATTGATATCGAGAAGGAAATCGACGAGCTGAACGCGCTTTTGACTCCCGAAAAGCCTATCCGCGAGGACGAGGATTTGGATAAGGCGGGAATTATCGGTATCGAGCAGTTCTCTCAGATTAAACTGAGAACGGGTGAAATCATCGCCTGCGAGAAGATACCGAAAGCGAAAAAGCTGCTCAAGCTCACGGTTGACGACGGAAGACACGGCAGACAGATTGTTTCGGGCATCGCGAAGTGGTACACGCCCGAGGAGCTTGTCGGAAAGAAGATTGTGTTCGTGGCAAATCTTTCGCCCGCGAAGCTCTGCGGCGAGCTGTCCGAGGGTATGATTCTGGCGGCGGACTGCGGAAACGATGATATAAAGGTGCTGTTTATGGATAAGGATATTCCGAACGGCAGTCCGATTGGATAAAACGGATTTTGCAGCTCTCAGGGAAGGGAGGTCGGCAGTAATATATGGATATATCAAGAATGGCGGACATACCTGCGGTCAATCAGACGAATTTGACGAAAACGTCCGAGCACCGCACGGAGATGAAAAGCACAACGCTCACAACCGAGCATACCGACAGCTTTGTGAAAAGTCAGGCTGCGTTCACGCCCGCGTATACGAAACGTTCTGCGCAGAAGCAAAGCTCCGACAACAACCTCACGCAAAAGGAAAACGCGGGTGAAAAGGAGCTGGAGCGGATTGCCGAGGGCGAGAAAAAAGCGCCCGAGGAGCTGCTCACAAAGGGCGTGAGCCATATAATCCGCGCAATGTTCGTGAAGCAGGGCGAGGTTTTGTCGGGGAACGTGCCGAGCGTTGGCGCGAAGATGTACGCAGAGGAGCTTTTGACGCAGCTTCGGCAGATGTACGGAAACTCGGCTGCCGAGGAAAATTCTCCCGAATACTGGCAGCCCGATGAAACGGCGTCGCGGCTGATGATGTTTTTTGACTGCGTGAACATCGAGGGCGAAAACAAGATGAATTTGCTGGAGCGTTCGTTTACGAGCGCGTTCAACGACACGGAAAAGCTGTTCGGCGGGCGCGGACGCTTGCCGCTGGAGAGCTATGAAACCAAGCAGCTGATTATGGAGAATTATTTTAACGGCGCGGGTTAAGGGAATTTTAAAGGCATTTTAAGGAAGAGTTGAAAATATGTTTTGTGTAGGTTCAAAGATAATTTTTGCGGACGGAAGAGTTGCGATTGCGCGAAACGGCGCGGATATCGTGAGAATTCTGTCGATGAATACGAATATCACATCGATTGCGTGCAAGGCGGACTCGCTTGCGCTGAATATTGAATTTGTGAACGGCGCGGTTTCCGAAATCTTTTGGTTAAACTCGGATTTGCATGAAAAATACACGCTGAGCGTTGACGGTATAACGTTTGAGGACGTTCAGAAAATCGCGGTCTGCTTTATGGACACGGGCGAAAAAGCCGCAGATTACGCGTGGGAAAAGGCATAAAAATGGGAATTTTCGACACGCACGCGCATTATCTCAGACACGATTTTGGCGATGAGCTGGAGCGCGTTCTCGAGGAGCTGCCTAAGAAAAATGTCGAGCGGGTGCTGGCGATAGGCTGCGGTTTGGACGAATTTGAGGAAACGGCGGTGCTTATCAACAAGTACGATTATATTTACGGCGCGTTCGGCGTTCACCCCGAATATGTTGACGATTTGCCAGAAAACTGGCTTGAAACTCTGGAAATTGCTCTCAAAGAGAAAAAAGCTGTGGCTTTAGGGGAGTTTGGGCTGGACTATCATTATGTCAGCGACAATAAAACGGGGCAGCGCGAGGTGTTTGTCAAGCAGCTTGAGCTTGCGAAAAAGCTGGATTTGCCCGTCATTATTCACTCGCGGGACGCCTGCGAGGACACGATGGAAATTCTTCGGGAGTACAAGCCGCGCGGTGTTATGCACTGCTTTTCGTACAGCGCGGAGATTGCGAAAGAGGTCGTGAAACTCGGAATGTACGTTGGTTTCACGGGCGTGCTCACGTTCAAGAACGCGAAGAAAGCTGTGGCAGCCTGCGAGGTTGTGCCGATTGAGCGACTGATGCTGGAAACCGACTGCCCGTATATGGCGCCCGAGCCGCATAGAGGTGAGCGCTGCGACAGCTCGATGATTGCTTTCACAGCAGCGAAAATGGCTGAGATAAAAGGCGTTTCGGCTGACGAGATGATTGAAATTGCAAACAAAAACGGCAGGAGGCTGTTTTTCGGTGAAGAGTGAGATTGCGGTAAGGATTGCGAAGGACAGCGATTTGAACTCGGTTCTCGCGATTAGAATGGAAATGCTTTCGGTCGTGAACGAGGGCAAAACCTTTGACGATGCTTTTATGGAGCGCACGCGCGGCTATTTCACAAACGGCGCGCAAACGACGGTGCTTGCTTTTGACGGCGAAAACGCAGTCGGCTGCGCGACAATTTGCTATGTTGACGTTATGCCGACGTATTCTCACCCCACGGGAAAACGCGCGCATATTATGAATGTGTACGTTCGCGACGAGTATCGCAGACGCGGAATTGCGCGGGAAATGATGAAAATGCTGCTTGACGAGGCAAAGGCGCGCGGGGTTACGCAGATAACCCTTGACGCAACCGAAAGCGGCAGACCGCTGTACAAGTCGCTTGGATTTAGCGGCTCCGAGGAGTTTATGGAGCTTATTTTTTAACGGAGGATTTATGGACCAGGACGGTGCCCGAAGTACGGGAAACACACAAGATGAAAAGGAACACAAGGCGGCGAAAGTGCTGCTGAAGCCGCTTTGCTGGCTGAACAAGAAGACAACCGGCTTTTTGAAGCGGGCGCTTGGCACGAATTATGCTGACGTAACCGAGGACGAGGTTTTGGACTTGGTTGACGCGCTCGCGAAGGACGAGGAAGAGGGCGGAATTGAGGAAGATTCCGCGCAGATGATAAGCAACGTTTTCGAGTTCGCGGGGCTTACTGCGGGCGACGTTATGACGCACCGCACGAGCATTGTCGGCGTGGACATAAACACGATAACGCTGGACGATTTGATTTATCTGGCGCTGGATATGGGCTTTTCGCGCATTCCCGTGTACGAGGACAGCGTTGACAAAATCATCGGCATAATCATCGTCAAGGACTTGCTCTGCCTTATCGGAAAGCCCGATTTGAGCGATTTCAACACGCGTGATTTCGTGCGCGACGTGAGCTTCATACCCGAGGCTTGCTCCTGCTCGGACACCTTCAAGACGCTCACGAAGATGAAATCGGGAATGGCGGTTGTTGTGGACGAGTACGGCGGAACTGCGGGGATTGTCACGCTTGAGGACATAATCGAGGCGGTTATGGGCAACATTCAGGACGAGTACGACGACGAGAAAGCCGAGATAACGCGCCTTGACGAGAACACCTACGAGGTGCTCGGCGACGCTGACCCCGATGACGTGTTTGCGCTGTTTGGGGTAACGCTCCCCGAGGACCACGAATACGAAACAATAGCGGGCTTTGTGACGGACAAACTCGGCTACATACCCGAGGGTGCGGACATTATGCCGCCTGCGGTGGAGTACGAGGGCGTGAAGCTGGTTGTGACGATGGTTGAGGACAGGAACATTCTGAAAATCCGCGCGTCAAAGCTCCCGCAGAGTGAAAAAGAGGAAGAATGAAGAAAAAAGAACTTGCCGCCGAGGTTATCGCGCGGCTGAAAGCGGAGTATCCCGAGGTGAAGTGCGCGCTGATTTACGAAAAGCCGCACGAGCTGCTGATTGCAACGAGATTGTCCGCGCAGTGTACGGATAAGCGGGTTAATCTCGTAACTCCTGCGCTGTTCAAGCGTTTCCCGACAGTCGAAGCGTTCGCGGACGCGGAGGTTTCGGAGGTTGAGGAGTATATAAAGTCCTGCGGATTGTTTCACACAAAGGCGCGGGATATCGTGGAGATGTGCAGGCAGCTGCGCGACATTTACGGGAGCGTTGTACCCGACAGTATTGACGAGCTTGTGAAACTCGCGGGAGTCGGGCGAAAGACAGCAAATCTGATTGCCGGCGACCTGTACGGAAAACCCGCGATGGTCTGCGACACGCACGTTATAAGGCTTACGAACAGGCTCGGTCTTGCGAAAGGCACGGACGCGGTTCAAGTCGAGAAGCAGCTTCGCGCGATAATCCCCGCCGAGGAGGGCTTGAATTTCTGTCACCGCTTGGTGTGGCACGGCAGGGGAGTGTGCTCCGCGAGAGCGCCGAGGTGCGAGGAGTGCGTGCTGAAAGATATCTGCAAAAGCGTGAAATGATTTAGCCTTTTTTGAACTTTTCAATAGACAAATCCCGCCAAAATCGCTCGGCGGGATTTTTGTATTTCTCAGGAATTTTCGGTTAAAACTCCGGCTTTTTCTCCTCGGTGTTGTCGATTTTCTTCGCGTTCAAAACAGCTATCGCAAGCAGGCACATAAGCGCGCTTACGAGCAGCGAAATCGCGATACCGACGGCAATGCTTGCCGCGTAATTGGCAACAGGGAAATCGGGTGTGTAGAACAAGCCGCCCGAAACGAGCATTGAAAGGGTGAACGGGTTGTAATCCACGATATTCAGACCTTTGAGGATTGTATCGATAAGCGTTGAGCCGACAAAAACGATTGCCGCCATAACGATGGGCTTCGAGGTGCAGATGCCGAGCGAGAGGTAAATTGAAACGATGAAAAAGACGTAAATTCCCGCGAGCAGGCAGCCGAGCAGGAGTAAACCAAACCCGAATTTGTTGTTGGGGAAAAGGGCGTTGCAAAGCACACCGCAGAGCAAACCCGCGAGAAATACCGTGACAAACGCGGTTGTGGGGTAGATGATGAACTTTGCGAGAACGTAGTCTTTGTTGCTAAGCCCCGAGCAAAGCGGGATAATCATCGCGCGCTTTTTCTGTTCACCGCCCGCCGCAGAGCCGATGATGAGCATAATGATGAGGACGGTCATCGAGAACATACTCGACATCGTAACCGAGAACATAATCCCCGCGTCAAAGTACATATCCGCCATATCGCTGAAGCTCATTCCGCCGAGCAAGCCGCTTCCCGTGGGGTCAGCCGCAACGGACAGCCCGCCCATTTTCGTCATTTCTCCGAGAATTACTCCGGTGAATTTGAACAAAAGCGGGTAAAAAATCGCCACGGCAAATGCCGCGATAATCACGCCTGCGAAGCGAAAAGTTCTCGCGAAGTGCGCCCATTCCTTTTTAAGACTGTATTTAAGCTGCATTTAACCCGCCACCTTTCTGAAAACCTCTTCGAGGGTTGCCGTGCCGATTTTGAAGCTATCGACAACCATTTCCTGCTCCGCGAGAATTTTAACAAGCCGCCGCACGGTTTCCTCGGCATTGTCCGAGCCAAAGCGGAAAAGACCGGTTTTCTCGTTAAATTCGGCTCTCGCGAAGTCAATCCGCAGGAGCGCGAGTTTGTTCTCCTGAGTGAGATTTCGCACGGTGAGATTGATGACATCGCCGCCGTACTTTTTGAGGATATCCTTGAGGTCGCCCTCCTCGGCAAGCGTGCCGCCGGTCATAATGCCGATACGGTTTGCGATACGTTCAACATCGGACAAAATGTGCGTTGACAGGACAATCGTGCAGCCGAGCGATTTCAAGCGGTTGATGATATCGATAACCTCAAGCCTGCCCTGCGGGTCAAGCGCGGAGGTCGGCTCGTCAAACAGCAGCAAATCGGGTTTTCTGATGATAGCGGCACCCATACCGAGCCGCTGCGTCATACCGCGCGAAAATCCCTTTGTGCGGCGGTCGGCAGCGCTCGAAAGCCCGACAATATCGAGCACCTCGGAAACTCGGCTTTTGATATCGCCGTCATACTCCGTGCACGCGGCGATATATTCGAGATATTCGCGCGCGGTCATATAGCCGAAAATCATCGGACTTTCGGGGAGATAGCCGATTTTGACGGGCTTTCCGTCACCGAGCTTGATTTCGCCGTCATCTTTTTCGATAATGTTTGCGATAATGTTCATAGTTGTGGTTTTTCCGCAGCCGTTTCTGCCGAGAAAGCCGTAGATATCGCCGTCGTTGATGTTCATATCAAGACCGCGAAGCACGGAGAAATTCCCGTAGGCCTTTTTCAAACCTCTGATTTGAACCACTTTATCCCACTCCTTTTGCAAATTTTTCTATATTATAGCACACTAATGTGAAAATTGTGTGAAAATTCTGCACTTTACAAACGCACGAAAATATGTTATACTTATTATAATAGAGCGAAAATTGTTGAAAAGAGGAAAACGATGAAAAATTTTTACATATTTGATATGGACGGCACGCTTGCTTCTTCGATGAAATGCTGGAGAAGGGAGTGCGCGGCGGAAAATGCATGCGATGACGAATCGTGGGAGCGCGTTTTTCAGCGAATGAAAAAGCACTACGCCGAGGATATCGAGATAAAGGCGGGAGTTCTCGATTTCCTGCGTGCGGCAAAGGAGCGCGGCGTTAAGATGTGCATCGCGAGCGCAACGCGGCGGGATATTGCCGAGCCGTTTCTCGTGAAAACGGGGATTATGGATTTTATGGAGTTTTACATCGACTGCATTGAAATCGGCGCGTACAAGGACGAGCCCGCGATTTTTCTGCGTGCGGCAAAGCGGCTTGGCGCGAAAATCGAGGACTGCGTGGTGTTTGAGGACGTGCCGCACGCTGTCGCTACGGCAAAGGACGCGGGATTTTACGTTGTCGGAGTTTACGATGAAATCACGGTGAATGACGGAAATATCAAGCCTTATGTTGACGAGTATGTCGAGGATTGGCGAAAATTCAAAATCAAGGCATAACAAAAGCGCGGATTTTTACGTCCGCGCTCTTTTTATTGAATTGATTAAACCACGCCGCCCTTGCTTATGTAAACAGGGAAGTCGGGTGAACCGGTAATGGTGCGGTTCTTGGAGATGGTGACGTCCTTATCGGTGATTGCGTTGATGAGGGCTGCCTTCTCCTCGATAACAGCGTCCTGCATAACGATACTGTTCTTGACAACAGCACCCTTGCCGACCTTAACGCCGCGGAAGAGCACACTGTTTTCAACGGTGCCTTCGATAATGCAGCCGTCCGCAACGAGAGAGGTCTTGACGTCGCAGTCAATGCCGTATTTCGCGGGAGCAACATCGCGAACCTTTGTGTAAATCGGCGTGTCGGACGAGAAAACCTCCTTGCAAATCTGACGGTTCATCATATCCATCGTCGCCTTGTAGTAGGTCTTCATCGAGTCGATAATCTCGTAGTATTTCTCGTACTTGTAGCCGAGAACTTTGAAATCGTGGAGCTTGTGCTGGAGGATATCGGTTTCAAAGCTGTAAAGGCTGCGGCACTCGCTCTCGCGGATAATATCCTGGAGGAACGTTCTCTTCATAACGTAAACGTTGAGGGCAACGTTCATTTCGCCGCTGATAGCCGGTCTTGCGAGGACATCGTAAACAACGTTGTTGTCGTCAACGCAGAGAACTGTCTGAGCCATAGCTCTCTCGGTTGAGTAAACGCCGCGTCCGTAAACGCAGGTGATATCCGCGCCGCTCTTCTCGTGGAACTCAACGATGGGCTTTATGTCCATATTTGCGACAACGTTGCTGTCGGTCATAACAACATACTCAGCGTCGCTCTCATCGATGAACTCATAAGCGCCCGCAAGAGCCTCAAGTCTGCCGCGGTAGATACCGCTTCCCTCTCTGCCGTAGGGCGGGAGAATGTGCAGACCGCCGGTCTTTCTAGCCAAATCCCACTCGGAGCCCATTCCGAGGTGGTTCATAAGGGAGTAGTAATTCTGCTTGGTGATGATACCCACTTGGGTAATTCCCGAATTAACCATACTCGAAAGCGGGAAATCGACAAGGCGGTATTTGCTGCCAAAGGGAACGCTTGCCATAGCTCTCGATTTTGTAAGCTCGGGAAGGGTTTGTTCGTGCATATTAGCGAAAATCAAGCCTAAAACATTAGCCATACTAGCCATATCAAAAACATCCTTTCCTATATCATATATCCTTAGAAATCATAGCCTTGGGAGGAGCGACAGCCTTGTCGGAAACGTTTACGTTGTGACCGATAACGGCAACACCCCACTGGTCCTTGTCCTCGATAAGCTCGGGACGTTCACCGATGTGTGCGCCCTCACCGATGACGCAGTTTTCACCGACAATCGCGTATTCGATAACCGCACCCTTCTTGATAACGGAGTTCGGCATAACGATACTGTCGCGAACAATTGCGCCTTCCTCAACGGTAACGCCTGCGAAGAGCACGGAGAAGTCAATCATACCGTTAATCTCGCAGCCCTCGGCAATCATAGAGTTTTCAATGTGGCTCTGCGCGCCCGCATAGTGCGGCGGCATAACAGGGTTTCTGGAGTAGATTTTCCAGCTGTCGTCGAGCAAATCGAGCGGAACATTCGGGTCAAGAACGTCCATATTTGCTTCCCACAAGCTGTCGATAGTTCCGACGTCCTTCCAGTAGCCGTCGAAGTGGTAAGCAACCATTTTCTCGTTATTTTCGAGCATCGCGGGAATGATGTTCTTACCGAAGTCCTTTGTTGCGCCCTCGTCTTGCTCGTTTTCGATGAGGTACTTGCGGAGCTTTGCCCATGTAAATACATAAATACCCATTGAAGCAAGATTTGACTTAGGCTCTTTCGGCTTCTCAGCAAACTCGGTGATAAGACCGTCTTCATTTGCGGTCATAATACCGAAGCGCGGTGCTTCTTCCCACGGCACCTCGAGAACCGCGATTGTCGCGTCTGCCTCGTGCTGCTTGTGGTAGTCAACCATTTTGGAGTAATCCATCTTGTAAATGTGGTCGCCCGAGAGGATTACGACATATTCGGGATTATAGCGGTCAACGAAGCCGATATTCTGGTAAATCGCGTTTGCGGTACCGGAATACCAAGCCTTGCCTGCTGCGGTTTCGTAAGGCGGGAGAACGTGTACGCCGCCGTGAGCGCGGTCAAGACCCCAAGGCTGACCGTTGCCTATGTACTCGTTGAGGACGAGCGGCTGATACTGCGTGAGAACGCCAACGGTGTCGATACCGGAGTTAACGCAGTTTGAGAGCGGGAAGTCGATGATTCTGTACTTACCGCCGTAAGGAACGGCAGGCTTTGCCATATCCTGAGTAAGCGCGTAAAGGCGGCTGCCTTGTCCGCCTGCGAGCAGCATAGCGACGCACTCTTTTTTAATGTGGTTCATAACTTTCCTCCTGTTATTTATCGTTTTCCTTTTGGGATTTATTGTTTTTTACAACGGTTTTGTCCGCTGTTTTTTCAACTTTTGCTTCAGATTTTTCATCTGCTTCCGTTTCAACCTCAGGCTCGCGGATATTTTTCGGAACAAAATACATAACGGACATCGGCGGGATATCGAGTGAAACCCTGTACTGTTCGTTGTGCATAGGTTCGTTTTTTGCGGTAACGGTGCCGTTTGTTATGCCGCTGCCGCCGAACTGAACATCGTCGGAGTTGAAGATTTCCTCATAATCCGCGTAGTAGGGAACGCCTATTTCGTAGATTTCGTGACGAACGGGCTGGAAGTTGCACACAACGATAACCTCGTCCTTTTTGCGGGAAATTCTTCTGAACGCGATAACGCTGTTGGAGTTATCCTCCGCGGAAATCCAGTGGAAGCCCTCCCAGCTTGTGTCGCACTCCCAGAGCGCGGGAGTCTCCTTATAGAGCTTGTTTATTGCCTTTACATAGTTGTGGTATTTGAGGTGCGGTTCAAATTCGAGAACCTCCCAGTCAAGCTGCGACTGGAAATTCCACTCCTTGTACTGCGCGAATTCCTGTCCCATAAACATCAGCTTTTTGCCGGGGTGCGCCATCATATATCCGAGGAACGTTCTCATCGAGTGGAAACGGTATTCGCGCGGTCCGCCCATTTTGTCGAGCATCGAGCACTTTCCGTAAACAACCTCGTCGTGGCTTATCGGGAGCACGAAGTTCTCCGAGAACGCATAGTAGAACGAGAATGTAACGAGATTGTGGTTGTAGGGGCGTCCGAGCGGGTCCATGCTCATATAGCGGAGCATATCGTTCATCCAGCCCATATTCCACTTGAAGTTGAAGCCGAGTCCGCCGATATCCGCGGGTTTGGTAACCATCGGCCACGCGGTTGACTCCTCGGCAATCATAAGTATATTCGGGTGCTCTCTGAAAACAGCCGCGTTGAGCTTTTGCAGGAACGCAACAGCTTCGAGATTTTCCTTTCCGCCCTTGCTGTTCGGACGCCATTCACCGTCGCGGCGGTCGTAGTCGAGATAGAGCATTGAAGCTACTGCGTCAACTCTCAGTCCGTCAACGTGGAATTTATCAATCCAGTAGTTTGCGTTTGAAACGAGGAACGACTGCACCTCGGGCTTGCCCCAGTCGAAGATGTGGGTACCCCAAGCCTTGTGCTCACGCTTGAGCGGGTCGGTGTATTCGTAGCAGCTCTCGCCGTCCCATTCGTACAGACCTGCCGCGTCCTTCGGGAAGTGCGCGGGAACCCAGTCCATGATAACGCCGATACCTGCTTTGTGACACTCGTTGACGAACGCCATAAAGTCGTGCGGCGTTCCGAAACGAGAGGTAGGCGCGTAGTAGCCGATTTGCTGATAACCCCACGAGCCGTCGAACGGATACTCGCCGATGGGCATAAGTTCAACGTGAGTATAACCCATTTCCTTGACGTAGGGAATGAGTTCTTTTGCGAGCTCGCGGTAGCTGAGGTAATTCTCGCCGTCTTTTCTCCAGGAACCGATGTTGACCTCATAGATATTTATGGGGCTGTCGTAGACGTTGGTTTTGGAGAGCTTGTCGAAATACGCCTTATCGCTCCAGTTGAAGCCCTCGATGTCGAAGAACTTGGAAGCGGTATTGGGGCGCAGCTCCATGTGGGTGCCGTAGGGGTCAGCTTTGAGCTTGATGAGCCCGTCGGGAGCCTCGACGCTGAACTTATAGTTGTCGAATTGCTTTATTCCCTCGATGAACAGCTCCCAGATGCCGCCATCGTTGATTTTATTCATATAGTGGCGGGTTCTGTCCCAGTGGTTGAAATCGCCGACAACGCAGACGGATTTTGCGTGCGGTGCCCAGCACCGGAAAACGACGCCTGTTTTGCCGTCCTTTTTCATCTTATGAGAGCCGAAAAACTCGTATGAATGAGAATTTTCTCCCTTGAAAAACAAATGCAGCGGAACCTGATATTCTTCGGGAACCGTTATTGCCATTGAAAAAACCTCCCTTGTCTTGCTGCCGTGGCTTTCGGCGCGCAAGTTATCTTTGAGGTACTCTTTGTGAGCAATCTTGTAGATTTGCCCAAAAAACCCCTTTTTTACTATTCTTATTCTAGCACATTTGAGAGTTTTTTTCAAGTGCTTTGTGAATATTCTATGATTTTTTACATTTCATACTGTTGATTTTGTGCAATTTAACAATGCTTTTACAAAATCTTCGTGAAAACGTTTACATTGGCAGATTTTCTGTTCTTTTTTGACAAAAATCTAATCCAAATTAACCCAAGATTTCACAAAAAATGTAAAACCGGTGCTTATCGGTTGGGCAATTTTTCGGACAACCTGCCGCCGGCTTTCCACTCAAAACTGCTCGGTGGGTTGACGCGTTTTCGCGAGAAGGGCTTGGTTTGCGGGAATTTTCGGCGGGCTTATGCGCGTGGGACTTGGGTTTCTGCGAAACCTTGGCATTTTCGGCGGCATCGAACCGCCGAAAATGCGCGGGTGAAGCCACGCCCGAAGGTTGAGGAATTGGCGGGCGTGTTTTGCGTGGCTTCGCCCGCATTTGAGCTGAGTTTTACCATTGGAAGTGCTTTGCGGAAGGCGCGGGCGATTTTTGAAAAGCTTCGTTTTCCAAAAACGCGGGCAAATTTTCCGACATCGAGTCGGAAAATTTGCTTGGGTTAGCCTCCTGCTTTTCCCTCGGAACACACTTTGATAATACGCGCTCTCCGGCATTTTCGGCGGCATCGAACCGCCGAAAATGCGCGATTTTGAGAAACTCGTTCCTCGCTTCTCAAAATCGCGCTCGAACTTATAGGTTTACCATCGAGGTTAGGTCGTTCTTTTTGCTTGCGATTTTTCGGGTGTCAAACCCGAAAAATTGGCAAGGGTTGCTGAACTGATGCTTAGTTTTTCTGTAAAGATTGATTTGTGCTGTTGGCTTTTTTGGATTTGACGGCTTCGCCTTCAGTATTGACGATTCGCTCCAGTGCCTCCGGCGGCTTAGAACCTTTTTCTGAAGAAAAAGGTTCTAAGAACTCCAAAAAGACTTTAAGCGCTACGCGGTGCTTTGCGCTACCTCGCCATCGCTACCGCCACCACGCTTATATCGTCCCTCGCGCCGTTCTCCGCCGCCCTCGCCGCTTTCGCAATCCTCTCCGACAACTCCTTCGGCTCAGCTTCCCTCGACAACTCCCTCGACAACCACTGCTCGTCAATCGCCGCGCCGTCCGTTGCCATAATTATCACATCTCCCGCGCTCACCTTAAACCTCTGCGCCGGCACCGACATTCTCCCGCCGCTCCCCGCAGGCGGTGACGACAGCGCCGCCCGTATCAGCTTGTTCGACGATTTAATGTACGTCGTCGCCGCGCCCGCTTTATACACCGCGCACTCTCCGCTTTCCAGATTGATTTTGCAGATATCCATCGTCGCAAAACTCTCGTCCGCGCTCTTCACCAGCAGCGTCGTGTTTACCGTTTCAAGCGCCGATGGCAGCGGAATCCCCGCTTTAATCAGCTTCGACAGCACCGAGCACGCAATCGCCGAATCAACTCTCGCGCGGCTTCCCGTGCCCATTCCGTCCGAAAGCACCACATAAAGCGCGCCATCCGCGTCCGTGAAGCTCTCGCAGCAATCCCCGCAAACCTTGTTCTGACCTTGCGGGAGCTGATACGTTCCGATTTTCGCGGAAAGCGGCTGAACCTCGCTTGCCGTTATCCGATACCGCCCGCCGCTGCCCGAAATTTCGGGATTTTCAAACTCCCTGCCAAGCGCTTTCCCGAGCACCGTTCCCAGATAATCTCGTTCAACCTTAGGCTCTGTCGCGCCGTAAGCCTCGATGTGAATTTTCCCGCGCCTGCCCTTTGTGACAAACGCCTGCGGGAACTCAACCCCGTTCTCCGAAAGCACCTTTTCTACGCGTTTCTCGGCGGTACGGTTTTTCCCAAACGCCCTTGCTTCAAGCCCCGAGCGGCTGATTTCACGGAGAATTTCCTGCGTTGCCGAAAGCCTGTCCGTGTAAATTCTCCGCAGCTCACGAATTCGCCTTTCGTCAGACATTGCCGAGATGTATCGGGAATACTCAGCGGTTATCGTTTTTGCAACGCCCGCGGGGTTTATGCACTCCTCGGCACACTCCGGCGAGAGTGAAAACTCGGTTAGCTCGAAGCCCGTGCGAAGCTGCATTACAAGCCGCGAGAACTCCTTGTGAAACAGCTCGTATTTTCTCCCCCAGCACACCATACTTTTCGGACACGAGCGGCAAACCTTGTCGGCGGCGCGGTCGCTTATGCCCTCGATATTAAAGCTGTACTTCTTGTCGAGCGCTTCCGCTGCCGCTGTTATCCCCGCGCCGACTCCCTCCAGCGCGTCCGCTGCGAAATTCAGACGTTCCCTTATTATAAGAGAAACCTCGCCGTCCGAAAAGTCGTTTTCGGCGGGCTTTGCTTTATCAAGCGGCAGCACGATGTAAATCAGCGCAGCAGCTGCGGTTTCCGCGAAAATTCGCCAAGAACCCTCGTCGTTGTGGGAAACAAGCGTTCCCGCTGCCATAAGAAACACAAAACCGATTGCGCGGGTGAATTTTCCGTGCCTTGAGAACGCGCAGCCTGCTGCCGCAGCAAACGCCATACAAGCTCCCGCAGCGCCCATCTCGGGATTTGCCGCGCAAAGTCCGAACACCGCGGGCAGCCCTATCGCCGCTCCCCACACAAGCCCTTTTTGTTCAATAACGCAAAGAAGCGCCGCACCCATCAGCAGCCGTCCGATATTGATATATGTATAGTCAAGCTGCCCGAGTGAGAAGAACACCAGCGCCGATATCACCCCGACAAGCGCGCGGTCCCGTGAGTCGGAAAGCGTTATCCCGCGCTCCGTAACCGAGGTTTCGAGAAGGCTCACGCACAACGCAAACGCTCCCGCCGTGAGCGATGAAATCACCAAAACAAGCAGCTCGGACGTGCTTTGGGTTTCGGCAATCCGTGAGAAAAAGCAGGCAATTCCCGCCGAGAAAAACGATAAAGCCGCGCGGATTTTCGGCTTTCCGAAGTCGGGAATTATCTTCGCGGCAATCGCTATTACAAGCGCCGCAAGTCCCACAAACGCCGCAGGAAAGCCGTGCAGGAGCGCGCCCGCTGATGCCCCGAAAAGCACGCTCACCGCGCGTTTTCGCGAAAGTCCCGCGACAAGCGCAAACGCCCCCGGCGCCGTGGACAGAGCCGATGAGCCAAGCTCCATCAGCACTCCCGCCGCTGCCCAAATCAAGTCCCTCCTCACAAATTCCCGCCAGCGATTTGCCGACGTTTGCCGATTAAATTCGGCTGCCTTTTCGGTCATTTTCATTACCCCCTGTTTTTAGATATCACCGCGCGGTTGTTGTCGTGAAGCTGCGTTAAATTATTGCAGAGCGTTCGCATTTTTGCGGCTTATCGGGCGCCGCTTAGGTGAACGCTGCCCGCTTCTCGCAAGCAAGAACGAGTGTACGGTGATGTCTGTTTTCCCCAAATTTTTCCGCAAAACATCGAGCATTTTTCCCGAGTTTCGCTTTCCTTTTTCTATTAAATAGTATCACAACAGCGGCGAGAAAACCGTCGTAAGCGGTTGGAAAATTATGGGAATTTATGATTATTTCAGGGGATTTCTCAGATATGTTTGACAAATCGGCATATTTGTGTTACAATATAAAAGAATAAACTTGGATTTTTTCCGAATGGGAGGAATATTTTTATGAACGTGAATTTTGAAATGGCTCTTCAGTATATCAATCTCGGCTCTTATGAAAAGGCTGAAAAAGAGCTTAAAACCGCGATTGACGGCGAAATCGAAAAGCAAAATCTCTCGATTGCCACCGAATACCGCTGCGTGCTCGGAGAGCTTTTGGCAAATCTTGGCAGAAAAAAGGACTCCGACGAGCAGTTTAAACAGGTTGTCGAGTATTGCAAGAAAACCGGCGAACTGAAAAAGCAGCTTGAAATTGCCGAGAGTTTTCTGAAAAAGGGCAAGAAATAATCGCGGCTTGACAAGGCTTTTGCGGCACTTTGAGAAAGGATTGACTATGGAAAATCGCGTTGACAAAATCAACTATTACCTCGATATCGCGCAGACTGTTGCCGAACGCGGAACCTGCCTGCGGAGAAACTTCGGCGCAATTATCGTCAAAAACGACAGCATCATCACGACCGGCTACAACGGCGCTCCTCGCGGCAGAAAAAACTGCTCCGACCTCGCAAGCTGCACGCGCGAGCGGCTCAATATCCCGCACGGACAGCGCTATGAGCTTTGCCGCTCGGTTCACGCCGAGGCAAACTGCATAATCTCCGCGCCCCGAACCGATATGCTCGGCGCAACGCTTTACCTCGCGTGCCTTGACGCGCAGACCGGCGAACTTTTCGGCGATGTCGAGCCTTGTTCAATGTGCAAAAGGCTGATTATCAACGCGGGAATTGATAAGGTTATCGTCCGCACCTCGCCTAATTCTCACAAGGAATTTTCCGTGAGCAGCTGGGTTTACAACGACGACAGCCTTGAAGGAACGGACGGTTATTGAGCTGATGGAACTTACCGATATTGGCGTTATCAGGGATTTGTTTTCGCGGCACGGCTTTTCGTTCTCGAAAACGCTCGGGCAGAATTTCCTTATAAATCCAACCGTTTGCCCGAAAATTGCCGAGCTGGGCGGCTGCGGGGAAGGCGTCTGCGCAATCGAAATCGGCACGGGCGTCGGCGTTCTCACAAAGGAGCTTGCAAAGCGCTGTGACAAGGTTGTCGCGGTGGAGCTGGACGAGCGGCTGAAGCCTGTTCTCGAGGAAACGCTCGCGGAGTTTGACAACGTGGAAGTGATTTTCGCGGACGTTATGCAGACCGATTTGCACAAGATTATCGAGGAAAAATTCGGCGGGAAAGAAACCGTAGTCTGCGCGAATTTGCCGTATTATATAACCTCGCCCGTGATTATGAAAATTCTCGAGGAGCGGCTTCCGATAAAGGCGCTCACGGTTATGGTGCAGAAAGAGGCAGCCGACCGAATTTGTGCAAAACCCGCGACAAGAGAGTGCGGGGCGATTTCGTACGCGGTGAGCTGGTACAGCAGCCCGAAAATCCTCTTCCGCGTCAACCGAGGCAGCTTTATGCCCTCGCCGAATGTTGACAGCGCGGTTATTCGCCTTGACGTGAAGCCCGAGCGCGCTCTCCCCGGTGACGAGGAGAATCGTATGTTCAAGATAATCAAGGCGGGCTTTTCTCAGCGCAGAAAACAGCTCGCAAACCCGCTTTCGGGCGCTTTCGGTCTTGACAAGAAAACGCTCTGCGATATCTTCGAGCAGCTCAAAATCAAGCAGACCGCGCGTGCCGAAGAGCTTACTCTCGATAATTACAAGGAGCTTGCAAAGCTGCTCAAATAAAAAAGGCGGCGATTAACTCGCTTGCCTTGATTTTCGACAAATAAAAAGGCTGTCCGAGGACAGCCTTTGTTGTATTTAACTCTTGATTTCAAACGTGTTCGGTTTACTCTCCTGCGGCTTGCGGAAATTCCCGACAGCCTGCACTCCGAGAACGTACCAGTCCATTGAATAAATCTGCGCTTCGGTCATCGTGTCCGTCTGCATATAGCGCACGTTTCCGAGCGTGTCTTTTATCTCGCCGCTGAATATGTACGCTTTTCCCGACGTGAGCAGCGGCACAATCTCATCGATAATGTCCTGCGTTCTCTTGTCCGCGCACGACTGCGCCTGCGAGATATTTATAATGCCGTTCGACATCGAGCCTTTGTAAACATCGGGTTCCCAGGTGTCCATTTTCAGCTGCTTGAACTGCGACACAAACAAGCTGTCCCGCTTCGCGTAGTAATACATCAGCATATTTTTGTACTTGTCCTCGGAACCGGTGTAATCGAGGTTTCCGATGAATTTCACGCCCTTTTGCTCGCAGTAATCCGCGGCGTACGGCGACTCGGTGTAGGTGATTATCACGTCGCAGCCCTCGGCAAGCAGCGCGTCAACCGCCTGCTTAATCTCGTTGTCCTCGGTTGCGCCCGCAACGCAAAGCGTGCCGTTCGCGAAAACCATTCTCACGCCCAGCGCAGCCGCGTTTGTTGTTGCGTAGGTGTAGAGCAGCTCGGGGTCCGCGACAAGTCCGACCTTCTGCGTTTTGGAGTTATAAGCCGCGGCAATTCCCGCAACATAAGCGCCCTGATAAGCCGTTTCCGTGTAGCTGAAAACATTTGCCGTTCCAATCGAGGTTGCGCCGTAATTTATGAATTTCACATTCATATATCTGCCGGAGATTGAACTCAGCACGTTCGTGAACGTCGGGCTGCACGAAACTATCTCGGTGCAGCCGTCGGAAACAAGCGCCTTCACCGCGCTCTCAAAGTCCTGCACCGAAACGTCCTCAATGTACACGGTTTCAACGTCGCAGCGTCTTGCGGCTTTCTGGCGCTGGTGGTTGAACTGACCGGTAACTCCGCCGTCGTCGGCTTTGTCGTGGAAAATGTACCCGACCTTAACGGGAATTGTTTCCTCTTCAACGCTGCTGCTGTCGGACGAGGACTCGCTTGACGTTTCGCCGCTGCACCCCGTCAGCCCTATCGTAACGCACAAGGCAAGCGCCGCCGCTATGCCTTTGAGCAATTTTGATATCATCTATATAACCTCCTGTTGTATAAGCAGTTGATATTACCGATTGTAATAATAAAAGACAATTTTTTCATCTTCTTGAACCATTATAACATATTTTCAAAAAAAAATCATTACTTTTTTTAAATATTTATAAGTTTATCTTTATTTTTTTGAAAAAATGTGTTATAATGAAGTGAATATAACTTTTAACCCCCAGCGAAAGGAAATCTTTATGAAATTTACCAAATTATTCCGTGCAGCCGCCGCGCTCGTTTTATCGGCAACTCTTTGCGGCTGCTCCATAAAATTCGGCACAAACACAAAACCCGACAACAACCACTACGTTGCAAAGCCCTCCGACAGCGCTCTTGTGGACAAGCTCGGCGTGACCTACGCGGAATTTATGAACGATTATACCTATTATCTCAATGCAATGGGCATAAAGGACGATACCGCGGAAAGTGTGGCTCAAACCTGCAAGAGCCGCCGCGAGGCAATCATCGAGAGCCTTATTCTCGAAAAGGTCTGCCGGCTCAAGGCTGAGGAATACGGCGTGACCGAGCTTACCGAGAAAGAGGAAGAGCAGGTCAAGACTGCGGCGGAGAACATTATAAATGAGAGAATTGAGTATTATGCCGAAAACGCAAACTACGGAAATGTTGACGCGTCCACGCTCACCGATGAGGAAAAGCTAAAGCGCGGCGGCGAGGAGCTGGACAAGGCGCTGGCGGAGTTTGGCTTTACCCGCGACGAATACTATGAGAAGCAGAAAAGATATATGTACGGCTTTAAGGTGATGAAGGCTCTCGGCGAGGAGCTTGGGCGCACCGCGTCGGAAGAAATCTTCGATGAATACGCGAAAATCGGCAAGGAAACCTATGAGAGCAGCGTTTCCGATTATGAGCAAAGCAGTCTGTCACAGTATTATATACCCGAAGGCTCGCGCTATATCAAGCACATTCTGCTTGGGTTTGAAAATGACGATGTGACGTCAATCCGGACAATGCGTTCATCGGGCGACGATGAGGGCGCAGACAAGCTCCGTCAGGAAAAAGCCGAAGCGCTTGCCGATAAGGTGAACGAGGTTATCGGAAAGCTTGACGCGGGCGAGGACTGGGATACCGTTTCCAACGCTTACACCTCCGATACAACGGGCAACACCTATTATCCCGACGGTTATCTTCTCATTCCCAGCGGCACAACCTTTATGGAGGAGTTCCAGGCGGCTGCGTTTGTACCCGAGAAAATCGGCGACAGAACCACCTGCGTTACTGATTACGGCGTGCATATTATGCTGTACTCCGATGACGCGAAGATTTCCGAGAGCGACAGGGAATTGGTTATCGAAAGCATTTATGCCGCTCAGATGCAGCAGGAATTTGCCAACAAAACCGCCGAGTGGATAAAAGAATACGGCTTCTACGACAATATGGATTATGACATTCTCAAAATTGACAAGCCCGAAGATGAACAGACCTCTGAATAATTTGACTTTCAAAGAGAACGGAGTTTGACGATGAACACACCGATTTGTAATTTCCTCGAAAAGTACACTGCCGAAAACCGTTTGAGGCTTCACATGCCGGGGCATAACGGCGAGGTTCCGCACGACATAACCGAGATTTTCGGTGCGGACGAGCTGTACTCCTCCGATGTTTCGGGCGGTATTATCGGCACCAGCGAGGATATCGCCGCGCGGCTTTTCGGCGCGAAAAAGACCTGCTATTCCTGCGGCGGAAGCACCCTCGCAATCCAAACCGCGCTTGCTCTTCTCAAGGCAAAGGGCTGTCGGAGAATTGCCGCGTCGCGCTATTCGCACCGTTCGCTTGTTTCGGCAGCAGCGCTGCTTCGGCTGGACATAAAGTGGATTTACCCGAACGAGTACCTCAGCGCGGACGTTACCTACAATGCCGAAACTCTCTCGGGCGTGGACGCAGTTTTTATCACGAATATCGACTATTACGGCGGCACCTGGAAATTTGTTAAGCCGAATATACCCGTGCTCATCGACAACGCTCACGGTTCTTATCTCAGATTTGTGGATAAGCGAAAGTTCGGCACGGAGTATGTTCACCCGCTGGAGCTTGGATATCCGATGATGGTTGCGGAGTCTGCCCACAAGACGCTTCCCGTTCTCACGGGCGGCGCGTACTTACATTTTGCCGACGGTGCCGATGGAACGCGCGCTAAGGAAATGATGGCGATGTTTGGCTCGTCGAGCCCGTCTTATCTTATTCTCGAGAGCCTCGACAGGTTCAACGGCACAATTTCCGACAACAACCAGCTTATCAACAACGCCTGCGAAGCGGTTCTTGAACTCAAGGAGCGCCTCACGCGTTCCGGAATTCCTCTCAAAAAGAGCGACCCGCTGCGCATTACGATAAACGCGCGCGAGTGCGGTCTGAGCGGCTTTGACTACGCGAGAGGACTTCGCGCAAACGGCGTTGAATGTGAATATGCCGATGAAAACTACGTTGTGATGATGTTCTCTGCGCTCACCACCGTTGAGGACTGCGAGCGTGCGGAAATGGGTGCGCTGTTCGTTACAATGAGCGCTCCGAAGCCGCTTGTGAAATATCCCGTCATCAAGCCTAAGGTTGAGCTGCCGGTCTATGAGGCGATGTTCAAGCCGCAGAAAATCGTTCCCATCGAAAACGCAAGCGGCGAGGTCTGCGCGGGACTGAAATGCCCTTGCCCGCCCGGAGTTCCGCTTGTTATGCCGGGCGAGGTTATCGACAGCTCCGTCATCGACGCCCTCAAAATCTACGGTGTGAAAACCGTTCCCGTCATAGCGAAAAGTTAGTCGTTGACCTGAATTTGTTCCTCTTACCGCAAATGCTTTGTTCTCGAGCTTGCTTTGTGCATGCAGCCGGCAAGGCGTTGCGCCCGTTTTTCGCTTCGCGAAAAACCCGCGAGCTTCGCTCGCGGCGCCGCGAAGCGGCGGGGGCGCTCCGCCTACCGTGGGGTTGAATACTTCCGGGAAGAGTCGCCAAAAATGGGCAGATTTGGACAGCTCCCGAAAAATGCCGCAAAAACGTGATTTGGCGCGGCGAAAGGGGCGGGAACGCGGTCAAGCTGGGTTTAGCGCGGCTCGGGCAAAGGTTTTTTCAAAGTCGCACAAATTTGGCTAAATTTTCGCATACGTTTTCTTTGGAAGCTTGCTTTGTGCGGTCGGCTGCCTTGGCGGTTGCACCCCGCTGCTTCGCAGCGCCGCAAGCTTTGCTTGCGGGTTTTTCGCCGAGGCGAAAAACGGGTGCAACCGCCAACCCGGACGGCGCAGAGAGCCGGCAAGCGCGAAGAAAGCTGCGCGCGATAGGCTAAGAAAGCGGGAGTTTGCGGCGGTCAAGCGCGGCTCAGCGAGGACTCGGGTATCAAGCGCGCGGTGCAGCGTTTATGCTCGGCGAGGGTGACTTTGACGGTGCACAAGCCCGAAAGCTGCTGGAAAACGGTCTGCGAGAGGGCAGCGCCGCTGATGAGGTGCGCTGGGAAGAACGTGGTGTACAAAGCGGCGCTCTTCCGTGTTGAAATCATCACATAATCCTTGGAGAAGGCACTTTCCGCGTTCCTCATATACAGGAAAAAGAGCAGGAAAAGGTACGCCGAGATTAAAATTCCCGCGGTGAGGACGGTTCGCGTGATGAGCGCGGAGCCGTTGCCCGTGATGAAAAGAAGCGCGAGCATTGCCGAAAATCCGATAAACAGCCACATCGGCAGCAGGCAGTGCCCGAAAACCGCGCGGTTCGGGCTTTTGGCAGGGCGTGCTGAACGGGTTTTGATGCCGAAGAACGAGCGCAGCAGCTTCCCGCGAATTTTCTCGCTTGCACACGGGAAAATCATTACATCGCGGCAGTACATCGGCGCGCGTTTTGTAATCAGCGAAAAGAGGGTTGTACGGGAAACGACCGCTGCGGTATTTAGTACAAGCCGGTTTTCATATAATGTAATCAGACCGCTTTTGACGTAAACCGAGCCGTTTCGCGGGCTTAGCTCAAATCCCGACAGCGCGAGGATTTTCCGAAAAAACGCGAACAGCCAAGCGACAAGCGCGAAAATTCCCAGAAAAACCGCTGTTCTCGGCAGCACAATATGCGCGATTGAGAGCGCTTTTGTCACGCTTTCGGCTGTCGTGAAAATCGCGCGGATTATCCCGTCAAAGTAAGTTCCGCCGAAAATTTTCGCGATTTTCCTCAAGGTCAACGCAAAAACCGCTATTCCCGTTAGCGCACGCGTGTCGATAAACGCGCCGAAAACTCTCTCGGGAAACCGTGGTTTCAGACAAAAATTCCCGCGCTTCGGCAGAAAATCCGGTGCTTCGCTCTCGGAGAGGTAAAACGTGAGGTTTCCGTGCTGTGTGAAAAGCGTTATTTCTTTCGCTTTCAAAATCCGCAAAAACAGCGTGCGGCGGGTTTGCGCACGAACGATATCGGCGCGGTTCAAGAGCGTGATTTTGCGGATAAACAGCCGCTTTTCGAGGATTATCAGATTGCCTTTGATTTCGAGTTTAACGAAAAATTTTCGTAGGATATAAAAAAGAATTATTTTCATAGGGGGTTCCTTTATGACTACCGGTTGCGTAATTTTAGCGGGCGGCGCGGGCAAGCGTATGAAGTCCGACAAGCCCAAGGTGCTTTGCGAGCTGCTTAAAAAGCCGATGCTCGGGTGGGTGCTCGACGCCGCAGAGGAGTTCGGTTTCGACAAAATCGGCGTTGTTACGGGTCACAAACGTGAGTTGACCGAGGAATATATTTCGCAGAATTATGAAAAAATAAGTACATACTTCCAGGACGAGCAAAAGGGCACGGGTGACGCGGCGGCTCGCGCGGCTGAGCTGATAAAGAGCGTTGACCGGGTTTGCGTGTTGTGCGGGGACGCTCCGCTGATGGATGCGCAGACGCTCAAAAACGCGCTCGAGCTGCACGAAAAATCAAACGCGGGAGTTACCGTAATTTCCGCAAAACTCGAAAACCCCTTTGGTTACGGGAGAATTGTCCGCGATAATTCGGGCAAGTTTCTCGCAATCCGCGAACAAAAGGATTGTTCCCCCGAGGAAACCAAAATATGCGAGGTGAACGGCGGAGCTTACTGGTTCAACTCGGCGGATTTGCTCGAGGCGCTCCCGAAGCTGAACAACAAAAACGCAAGCGGCGAGTTTTATCTCACGGACTGCGTTGAAATCATCGGAAACGCTGCCGCTTATATCTGCGAACAGCCCGAAACCATCTCCGGCGCGAATACCCGAAAAGACCTCTTTGAACTCAACAACACGGTTCGCGAAAAAATCCTGTATAAGCTGATGGACGGGGGAGTTTCGTTCATCACGCTTGACGGTATTATAATAGGTAAGGACGTGAAAATCGGCGCGGACACGCTGATTTTGCCGAACACCATTATCACGGGAAAAACCGTTATCGGCAAGAACTGCGAAATCGGCGCAAATTCCCACATCGAGGACTGCACAATCGGCGACAATGTTGTTCTCGACAACGTAAAAGCTGTTTCCTCGACAATCGAGGACAATGTAAAGATAGGTCCGTTCTCGCAGCTTCGTCCGGGGTGTGTTATCAAAAAGGGCGTTAAAATCGGAGATTTTGTTGAAATCAAGAACAGCAACATCGGCGAAAACACCGCGGTTGCTCACCTCACCTATCTCGGCGACAGCGACGTTGGGCGCGGCGTAAACTTCGGCTGCGGGTGCGTTACCGCGAACTATGACGGCGTGAAAAAGTACCGCACCGAAATCGGCTCGCACGCCTTTATCGGCTGCAATACGAATTTGATTGCTCCCGTTAAAATCGGCGAAAATGCCGCAACGGGCGCGGGCTCGACGATAACGGTTGATGTTCCCGAAAACGCGCTTGCCGTTGAACGAGGAAAAGCGAAAATCTACGAGAACTGGCACGGTAATTTTGAAAGAAAGAAAAAATAACTTACTTTTTGGGGACAAGGGGAAAATGTATAATCCGCAAAACGGTTTTATTGGGACGGGAAAATAGCCTTGACGAAAAGGGTGGTTTAAATGAAAGCGTTAGTTGTTGTTGATTATCAGGTTGATTTTGTAAACGGCGCTCTTGGTTTTGAGGGCGCGGAGCTGCTCGAACCCATCATTGTCCAAAAAATCGGAGAAACCCGCGCAGAAGGCGGGAAAATCATCTTCACGCTTGACACGCACAACCAAAATTACCTCGAAACCGCCGAGGGGAAAAAGCTCCCCGTGCCGCACTGCATCGACGGTTCTGACGGGCACAAGCTCTTCGGCAAGGTCGCGGAGTGCGTTGATATGCGCACCGATATCGTGATAAAAAAGCGCGCGTTCGGCTCGATGGATTTGGCGGTTGTGCTGAAGAAATTCGCGTTTGACGAGGTGGAGCTTTGCGGGCTGGTCACGGATATCTGCGTTGTTTCAAACGCGATTATTGCCAAAGCCGCGCTTCCCGAGGCGAAAATTGTTGTGGACAGCAGCGCCTGCGGTTCGGGGAACAGGCAGGCTCACGAAAACGCGCTTTGCGTTATGCGCGGAGTTCAGATTGATGTGATTTAGGAGATTTGCGATGATTACCGAACAGAATTGCACAATGCTTTGCGACTTTTATCAGCTCACGATGGGCAACGGTTACTTCAAATCCAAGCACAAGGACACCATCGCGTTTTTTGACGTCTTTTTCAGACGTGTGCCCGACAACGGCGGCTTCGCGGTCTGCGCGGGTCTGGAGCAGGTTATCGGATATATCGAAAATCTTCGATTTGATGAAGATGATATTGAGTTTCTGCGCAAAAAGGGAATTTTTGACGAGGAATTTCTCGAGTATCTGCGGAATTTCAAGTTCGAGGGCGACATTTTCGCGATACCCGAAGGCACGCCCGTTTTCCCCTACGAGCCGCTGATTACGGTGCGCGCGCCCGCTATTCAAGCGCAGCTGATTGAAACAATGCTCTTGCTTTTGGTGAACCACCAATCGCTGATTGCCACAAAGGCGAACAGAATTGTGCGCGCGGCAAAAGGGAGAGCGATTTCGGAATTTGGTTCGAGAAGAGCCCAGGGCGCTTCGGGAGCGGTTCTCGGCGCGAGGGCAGCTTATATCGGCGGCTGCGGCGGTACGGCGTGCGTTCTCTCGGACAAGCTTTTCGGCGTTCCCGCAACGGGCACGATGGCGCACTCCTGGGTGCAGATGTTTGACACGGAGCTGGAAGCGTTCGAGGAATACTGCCGCGTTTATCCCGACAGCACGACGCTGCTCGTTGACACCTACAACGTCCTCAAATCGGGCGTCCCGAACGCAATCAAGGCTTTTGACAATGTGCTGAAGCCGCTTGGAAAGCGACCTGTCGGTATTCGGCTGGATTCGGGAGATATCGCGTATCTTTCGGTTGAAGCGCGGAAAATGCTGGACGAGGCGGGTTATCCCGACTGCAAAATTGTCGCGTCAAACTCGCTTGACGAGCACATCATCGCCGACCTGCTGAATCAAGGTGCGAAAATCGACCTTTTCGGCGTGGGCGAGCGGCTGATTACAGCTTCATCCGAGCCGGTTTTCGGCGGGGTGTACAAGCTTTGCGCGGTCGAGGAAAACGGCGAAATCAAGCCGAAAATCAAGATAAGCGAGAATGTTGCCAAAATCACAAACCCGCATTACAAAAAGCTTTACCGCATTTTCGACAATAAAACCGGCAAAGCCGAGGCGGATTTGATTTGCGTGTTTGACGAGAAAATTGACGAGAGCAAGCCGCTGGAGCTTTTCGACCCCGATTACACCTGGAAGCGCAAGACGATGACCGATTTCACTGCGAAGGAGCTGCAGGTTCCCGTATTTTTGAACGGCAAACGCGTGTACAATTCGCCAGATATCCAAAGCATCAAAAATTACTGCGCGGAGCAGCTCGCGACAATGTGGGACTCGGTTTTGCGCTTTGAGAACCCGCATAGGTATTACGTTGATTTGTCCGAGAAGCTGTGGAATATCAAGCATGAGCTTCTTTCCGATAAAGGAAAATCTTAATTTCGGAGGTGAGTCCGCTTGACGCGGGAAAAATTTGAAGCGCTCTGCCGCGAATGCTGCCGTCAAAGCGGTCTTTCCGAGTGCCTTTTTGCCGACGCTGACGTCGGGTTTATCGACACCTCCGTCGACTGCGACGGTTCGCGGGGAATTGCCTTTTCCAAGCGGAAAATGATGGTGAATTTTGACGGCACCGTCAAAAACGTCGCTTACTGCAAAATACGTTCCGTGCAGATTATCAGCAGCATGGAGGACGCTTTCGCGGACGAGCTTGAAATCTCGGGCGAGCACTCCCGCCTGCGAATTTCCGACTACTCCATCGATAAGCTCAAGCTCAAGCAAATCATCGAGGGGCTTTGCGAGGGGATTGAGGAAAAAACGGCGGCAAATGCCGCTGAAATTCCCGAAACGGTTGAAGAAAAAGAGGCTCAAAAGCCTGCTGAAAACGCTGTCGAAATCGCGGAAACGGTCGAGAAATCACCGACTGCAAATGCCGCCGAAATTCCCGAAACAGCTGAAGAAAAAGCGGTTGAAAAGCCTTCCGAAAAGGTTGCCGACACCGTGGAAAAAGCGGTCGAAGCTCCCGAAAAAGTTGAAGAAACCGTTGAAAAGATTGAGCAAAAGGTTGTCGAAACCGTACCCGCAGCTGCCGAAAATATCAACGAGCTTCCTTTGGGGTACGAAAGCGAAATTCCCGTTATCGCGGAACAGCCGGTTTCCGAGGCTTATCCTGTCGGTGAAATAGAGTGGCTTAACGGCGCGGTTAAGACGGAAGAAAAAGCGGTCACGGAGGAGAAAATCGAGTGGCTGAGCGGTATGCGCGATGAGCAACCGCCCGAAATTCCCGAAAATCCGACCGACACCGAAGCCGCCGACCGTGAGCTTATCGAGCAGATGTCCCGTGAGGAAACGCTTGACTTTTTGTCGAAAGCGCTCAGCGAAATCAACGACGAGCCTGCTTCCGAGGGGCTGCCCGAGATTGCCGTAAAGCCCGATACGAACGCACTTTCGGTGAAAGATTTTGCCGAGAACTTGCCCGAGGAAAAAGCTCCCCCGAAAAACGGCGGGCTTTCAAAAGAACCCGTTTGGGGCGATATCTACATAAAGGCAAGCCGCAGTCTGCGGGAGCTTTGCGAGAGCGGCAGGCTTTCGATGGACGTTATCGAAAACGAGCTTCGCGAAAAGCTTCTCGACTCCGCAAAAGCCTTTGCTCAAATCATTGCCGATGAACAGAAAGTGCCGAAAACGCTCATTCCGAAAATCGCCGAGCTGAAAAATGCCGCCGCGAATTTTGACGAGTATTTTGCTTACGGCGAGGACGTCGGCGTGAGGGTTATGTTTTTTATGCTGTATCAGATGCTGTCCTACGCGGACAGAATTGCCGAAAATCCCGACACGAAAGAGCCGCTGAACGACTTTTTCAGACGGTTCGGCACGGCGGGTATTACTTTGTCTATGCTTGACGTGAGGGGCTGACTCTCGCGTGAATAAAATAAAGAAACGGAGATTTTTATGAAAAACGAAATTGTGTTGGTGTTGGACTTTGGAGGGCAGTATAATCAGCTTATCGCCCGCAGAGTGCGCGAGCATAAGATTTACTGCGAGGTGAAATCCTACAAAACGCCCATCGAGGAAATCAAGGCGATGAACCCGTCCGGTATCATCTTCACCGGCGGTCCGAACAGCGTTTATCTCGACAGCTCACCGAGAATGAGCAAGGAAATTCTTGAGCTTGGAGTGCCTGTTCTGGGAATTTGCTACGGCGCGCAGTTTATGGTTTACGCTCTCGGCGGCACAATCGAGCCTGCGAGCGACGCTTCGCTGTCCGAATACGGAAGAACCGAGTGCGAGATGGACACCACTTCGCCGCTTTTCGACGGACTTGATGAAAAATCTATTGTTTGGATGAGCCACAACGACTACATATCGCGCGTTCCCGATGGGTTCAAGTCTATCGGTCATAGCGTGAAATGTCCGTTCGGCGCGATGGCTGATGAGAAACGCAAGCTCTACGGCGTGCAGTTCCACCCCGAGGTTAATCACACGGTGCAGGGCTTTGATATGCTCGGAAACTTCCTGTACAAAATCTGCGGCTGCAAGGGCGATTGGACAATGGAAAACTACGCCGAAACCGCAATCCGCGATATCCGCGAAAAGGTCGGCAGCGGCAAGGCTCTTCTCGCGCTTTCGGGCGGCGTGGACAGCTCGGTTGCCTGCAAACTCATGGCAAAGGCTATCGGCAGCCAGCTCACCTGTATCTTCGTTGACCACGGTTTGATGCGCAAAAACGAGGGCGACGAGGTTGAGGCTGCGTTCAAGGACAGCGGCGTGAATTTTGTCCGCGTTAATGCCGGCGAACGCTTCCTGTCGAAACTCGCGGGTGTTTCCGAACCCGAGAAAAAGCGCAAGATTATCGGCGAAGAGTTTATCCGCGTTTTCGAGGAAGAGGCAAAGAAAATAGGTAAGGTTGACTATCTCGTTCAAGGTACAATCTATCCCGACGTCATCGAGAGCGGAACGGGCGACGCTGCCGTTATCAAGAGCCACCACAATGTCGGCGGTTTGCCCGATTACGTTGACTTCAAGGAAATCATCGAGCCGCTGCGCCTGCTCTTCAAAGACGAGGTGCGCGCGCTTGGCACAACGCTTGGTCTTGACGAAAAGCTTGTCTGGCGGCAGCCGTTCCCCGGCCCCGGACTTGCTATCAGAATTATCGGCGACATCACTCCCGAAAAGGTTGCGATTTTGCAGGACGCGGACGCGATTTTCCGCGAGGAAATCGCAAATGCCGGTCTCGACCGCAGCATAAATCAGTATTTCGCAGTCCTCACAAATATGCGCTCGGTCGGCGTTATGGGCGACGGCAGAACCTACGACTACACCCTCGCGCTCCGCGGCGTTTCCACAAGCGACTTTATGACCGCCGATTTCTCGCGGATACCTTACGACGTCCTCGAAAAGGTTTCCGTGCGCATCGTCAACGAGGTTAAGAATATCAACCGAATTGTGTATGATATTACGTCAAAGCCGCCGGCGACTATTGAGTGGGAATGAGTAAATCTCCAAAAGAATGGCTCAACAAAGCCATTTATAGCACTTCAACCCCCGATTTGATAGCAGAATGATAGCTTATGCAGTCGGTAATGCCTTTTTTGTTATTTAGGGGCTTTGCGCTTCTCGCTCAAACGTTTGTGAGTGCGCTCTGCTTCAACAAGGGGATAGCGGTAACGCCACTGGTCGTATTCCTCTTTGGTTATCTCACCGTTGCGCCACTTCTCGGCTTCCCTCTGCCACGCTTTGAACATATCGTACATCTTGGAGTATTCCCTGCTGTTTGCGTTCAAGCGGATAACAGGCTCGCCGTCAACCTCGTCAATCTTAATACCATACAGGTCTTCGAGGGCGAACAGCGTGTGCATAACTCCCACATAGCTTTCTATGTCGGGAACATTCAGAGCCGCAGGAGATACATTCAGCGCTTCGGCTATCTTTTCAGTCTGGTCTGCTTTAGGAACACGAGTTCCGCTTTCGTACTGCGCCATACGGATATCAGCGGTCTTTTCGGGCAGTCCGGCAGATATGCCAAGCCACTTTTGCGTCATACCCCGTAAATTACGGATAAACCGTATTCTTTCGCCTATTGCCATACAAATCAACTCCTTTTATACCATTTAGTATAACATAAAGGTTTAGGATAGTCAATATAAAATAAACAAAAATGTTTATTTTTTTCAAAAAAGGTATTGACAAAAGCATTTTTGTTTAGTAT
>SFLN01000092.1 GCA_004554555.1 [Eubacterium] saphenum
TTCCAGCCAACTCTTTCTTGAATTTACGGACGCTTTTTCTGTCAAGACCGACAAACGCGATTTTCAGAAAACGCTTCCCGCTCTCACAAATCGCGCGTTTAACCGCGTTTATGATTTTTTCGGTAACCTCGGTTTCATCAAAAACAAAACAAGCGAACGCGGGTGATGAAGGTCGCGAGAAAATCTCCGCGTCACGACTGAGCTTTTCCAGCACAAGCTCCTCGAAACCATACAGCCCGTCCAAGTGCTCAAACCAAATCTCGCCGCCGTTGTACGGGAGCGCAAAGGATTTCTTCTTGTATCCCGCAAGCTCCTCGCCGTTTGTTTTCTCAGACAAAACATTCACCTCAGATTGCGAAAAAACCCGAGCGGAAAACTCGGGTTTTTGTGTATTTTACTGCATAAGCTCCTTGACAAGCGCATCAAGCTGCGCGTCGTTTTCGGGAGCAAGCGCGGATTTAAGCGTAACCGTAGTTTCGGTGAACGTGATGTTCTTGGAGTTCTCGAAGCACTTCTTGATAACCTTTGCCGCGGTCGGCGCCCACGAACCGTTCTCGATGATACCGATAAGACGGTTCTGGTAATTTCTCTCAACAAGGTGCGCGATGAACTCACGCATTGTCGGGAAAGCGTCCGCGTTGTAGGTTGTGGTGGCAAGAACGAGTTTTCCGTAGCGGAACGCGTCTTCGACAGCCTCAGCCCAGTCGTCGCGCGCCAAATCCGTTACCGCAACCTTCGGGCAGCCCGCTGCTTTCAGCTTCTCCGCAAGCAGCAGAGCCGCTTCCTTCGTGTGACCGTAAACCGATGTGTAGGCAACGCAAACGCCCTCGCTCTCAACGCCGTAGCTCGACCAGGTGTTGTAGGTGTCGAGATAATAGCCCAAGTTCTCGGTCAAAACGGGACCGTGAAGCGGGAGAATTTTCTCGATATCAAGCCCCGCAGCCTTTTTCAGAACCGCCTGAACCTGCGCGCCGTACTTGCCGACGATACCGAAATAATAGCGTCTGGCCTCGCAAGCCCAGCCCTCCGGGTCAACGACATCGTTTGCACCGAATTTACCGAAGCCGTCCGCCGAGAAAAGCGCCTTGTCCGCGCTGTCGTAGGTCATGATAACCTCGGGCCAGTGAACCATCGGCGCGGTGATGAAATTCAGCTCGTGCGCACCGAGAGAAAGCTTGTCGCCCTCGCCGACAACAATCTGCTTGTCCTTGAAATCGTTGCCGAAAAACTGCCCCATCATCACGAACGCCTTCGCCGAAGCCACAATTTTCGCCTCGGGATAACGCTCCGCGAAAACCGCGATATTTGCCGAGTGGTCGGGCTCCATGTGCTGAACCACAAGATAATCGGGCTTTCTGCCGCCGAGCTCCTTTTCGAGATTTCCGAGCCACTCCTCGCCGAAGTGCGCCTCAACCGTGTCCATAACCGCGATTTTCTCGTCAAGTATAACGTAAGAATTGTACGCCATTCCGTTCGGCACGTCGTACATTCCCTCAAACAAATCAACCTCGTGGTCGTTTACGCCTATGTATTTTATGTCCTTTGAAATTTCCATAATTATCCTCCAAATTGCTTTTGTATTACAAAGAAATTGTACCACATTTTTCTCTCTTTGTCAAGACTTGCGCAAACAAAAAACCGCGCTCCGAGAAGAACGCGGTTTATGTATTTTTTCAACAATTAAGCTCTCTTGCGGGAGATTACAACAGCAGCGCCTGCAACAGCGATTACGCCAACAACAGCCGCAACGCCCTCAACACCGGTATCAGCGTTGTCGCCGCCGGTTGCGTCGCCGGTTGTTTCGCCGGTACCGGGCTTAACGTCTTCTCCTGCCTGACCTGCCTCATAAGCGTCGAGTGCCTCGGAAATCGTCTTGAGAGTTTCCTCGTCAAAATTCATAATAACAGACTCAATAAACGAGCTAAATCCCTCAGGGTCCTGAAGAGAGGTCAGAAGAGCGGTGTACATATCTTTGTACATTTCGGGAGTGAACGCGCCCTCGCCCGCTTCGGAATTGTAGTATTCCATAATCTGGTTAATCTGTTCCTCGGAAACGCCGTTAGCCTGGAGCTGCTCAACGAACATAGCCTTGAGCTCCTCGGGAGTCTTGCCCTCAATCTGCTCCATAGCGTTGTCAACGATAGCGTCAACGCCGCCTGCTGCCTCGATAGAAGCCTTAATCTGCTCAGCAAACACAGCAAGCTTGTCGCCAAAGAGCTTCTTGAACTGCTCAGCAACCTTAGTTTCAAGCTCAGCACTGGTGTCGCCGGGAGCGATATAAATATCCTCATCAACGGGTGCGGAAACAAGTACAGGCTCATCAGCGAATGCGGTTGCAGATACTGCGCAAACTGCTCCTGCCGCAACAACGCCTGCAAGAATTGACTTAATCTTCATAATAAATATCCTCCATAACTGTAAAAACGCGGCAAAAACCGCAGCCATAAGACTAAAGCCGCTATTTGCCCCGCAGCCTTAATCCCTATGAAAATAATTATACATTATTTCACAAAGAATTGCAACCGACAGTTTCACCAAATAAAAATTTTTATCGCCTCAAAATTTGGTCATTCCTACAAAATTTTTGTCGATTTTTCCACAAAAAAGGCATTTCCGAACAGAAATGCCTTTCATTTATATTAAATTTTACTCGCCGCGGCGATTTGCCGTTACCACAACGCCAAGTGCGCCGAGCATTGCCGCAGCTGCGGTCAAGCCGAAGGATACGCCTGTTGCGGGAGTCTGGTTGTTGGTTACGTCATTTCCAAGACCGCTGTTCAAGCCCGAGTTGTCCGTGTCGGTAATGTCAGGAACATCGCTTACCGTGGGATTGTTTGTGCCGTTGGTGTTTCCGTTGTTAACGCCGTTATTGGTGCCGTTTGTTGTACCGTTTGTTGTACCGTTTGTGTTGTTATCGGTACCGTTTGTTCTGCCGCCGGTAATTCCGTTTACAATATCCTCGCCCGCGTTTGCAACGCCGTTTATAAGGTCTTCGCCCGCGTTAATAGCGCCGTTTGCCGCTCTTCCAACCGCGTTTGTCGCCGCGCTCGCAGTCGCCGTCAATGCCGCAAAGCAAGCTGCACAAGCAGCCGCTGCCGATATCTTTTTAATCATCGCTTTTCTCCTATCTTTGCAAATTGCGCGAAAATTTCACGCAAGAATATTATTCGCAAAGCAGAATTTTTTATCGGCGGTGATTTTTAGCAGCCGTGTTTTAACGGAAATTTTTGGAAATCAATCGGTTTTGCGCGGTTTTCTCGGCTTCTTCTCCGTCAACTCAAAGCTCGAAATCGTCATTCGTTCAATCTCCTCGCGCGGCACATCGGAATTGAGATAAACCGTGTTCCAGTGCGTTTTGTTCATGTGATACGCGGGCGTCACACCCTCGAACGCGCGCCGCAAAAAATCCGCTTCCATCGGGTCGCATTTCAGGTTTACAATCCACTCGCCGTTGTGCTCCATCACAAGCGCAAACCATTTTCGATTAACCGAGTGCCGCGCCACAACCGTTTCAAAATCCTCGTCAAACGGGCTGTCAAGCTCCGCGCCGCCCAAGGTTTTGCAAAATTCCAGAAATTCTTCCTTCGTCATCTCGTCACCCCAAAACTAATGCCGCAGCGCTTTTCCAAGTACCGCGGCAGTAATCTCTTTTCCGTCAAGCGCGTTCCCGTTCGGATAGGCAAAACAGCGTTCTGCGGCGCTTTGCGGTCAAAATGCACCCGCTTTTGCAGGCACACGCTCTCCCGAGTTCAAGGAATATAGCTGCATTCCCTTTCCTCTTGCTTTTTATATCGGCAGATTTTCCCAAAAGTTTAGCTTATTTCGCAATTTTTTCCATTCTCGCGTTGTTCTTCATCACGGGTTTCGTTCCCTTTGTATCGAAATCAATCGTGATAATTGCGTCCTTGCCGACAGGCTTCACGCCGACAACCGTGCCCTCGCCGAAAATCTTGTGACGAACTCTGTCGCCGACCTCGAAATTCTCGCCGACAGCTGTCTGCACGGGCGCTGCGGTTTTCATCTTCTCGGACTGCTCCTTCAAAAAGCTCTTCTGAACCGGCTTCGAGAAAGACATTCCGCGCGCAAAGCCCGTCTGCGGCTTTTCGTCCTTGATGTCGCAGAACTCTGCGGGGATTTCCCGCACAAATGTGGACAGCTTGTTCGCGGACGTGTGACCGTAAAGCATACGATAGCCCGTGTGCGTGATGTAGAGCTGCTTTTTTGCGCGCGTTATCGCAACGTACGCAAGGCGGCGCTCCTCTTCAAGCTCCGTGGGGTTGTTTATGCTCATAATCGACGGGAAAACGTTGTCCTCAGCCGCCGCCAAAAATACCTCGGGAAACTCCAGTCCCTTTGCGGAGTGCATTGTCATAAGCGAAACGCGGTCGGTTTCGGTATCATAGTTATCGATATCCGACTGAAGCGCCGCCTGCTCGAGAAAATCTGGCAAAGCCGCGTCGGGCTGTTCCTTGAGCAGCTCCAGCGCGTTTGACTTCAGCTCGTTTATGTTCTCCAAACGAGCCGCGCCCTCGTCACCGAGCGCCTTCAGCATCTGACCGTAGCCCGATTTCTCCACAACCGCGTCAATCAGCTCGTCCAGCCGAACCGTGTCCGAAAGCTCGTCCAGCTCGTCGAAAATGTTCGCGGCAGCTTTCAGCGAGTTTGACTTGCGGGAAAGCGTTTCAAACCGCGCCGCGTCCCTGCACACGTCAAGCGGACTTATCCCCAAGCCTTCGCTCACGCGGATAATCTCGTCAATCGTTGTATCACCGATACCGCGTTTCGGCTCGTTTATCACGCGTCTGAAACGCACCGCGTCGTACGGGTTGTTCAAAAGCGCGAGATAGCTCAGAATATCCTTGACTTCCTTTCGGTCGTAGAAGCGCAGACCGCCTACTATTTTATAAGGTATTCCCGCGCGGGTAAGCGAGGTTTCAAAGGTTCTCGAAAGCGCGTTGTTGCGGTACAAAATCGCGTAATCCGAGTATTTCGCGCCGTTTTTCACGCCCTCGGAAATTATATCGGCAACGCCCTTTCCCTCGCCAATCTCGTTCGGAAATTTCAAAATTTTTACCTTTTCGCCCTCGCCAAGCTCGCTCCAAAGGCGCTTTTCCTTGCGGTTGGAGTTGTTCTTGATAACGGCGTTTGCGGCGTTGAGGATATTTGTTGTCGAGCGGTAATTCTGCTCCAAACGGATAACCTCGCTGTTCTTATACTGCTTCTCAAAGCTCAGAATATTCTCGATTGTCGCGCCGCGGAAACGATAAATCGACTGGTCGTCGTCGCCGACAACGCAGAGATTGCCGTTATCGCCCGCCAAGAGCGAAATCAAGCGGTACTGCGCGAAGTTCGTGTCCTGATACTCGTCAACCATTATATATTTGTACAAATTTCTGTAATGCGAGAGCACATCGGGGAAGTTCTCAAACAGCTTGACGGTGAGATAAATTATGTCGTCAAAGTCAACCGCGTTCGCTGCGGCAAGCGCTTTCTGATAATCCGCGTAAACCTCGGCGGTTTTCTGCTCGACAAACTCGCCGCTTTCTTCGGCAGTTTTAGCGTAATCCTCGGCTGAAATCATTCTGTCCTTCAAGCGCGAAATGTTGTTTCTGAAAACCTTTGCGGCGATACGCTTTTCATCGATGTTGCGGTTTTTCATAATGTCGCGGAGAAGCCGCTTTGAGTCGTCGTCATCGTAAATCGTGAAGCCCGAATGAAAGCCCAGCTTTTCAATCTCGCGGCGCAGAATTTTCACGCAAGCCGAGTGAAAAGTCGAAGCATTGATTTTCTCCGCGTCCTCCCCGAGCATCGCCGAAAGACGCTCGCGAAGCTCTCCCGCAGCCTTGTTTGTGAACGTAATCGCGAGAATGTTCCACGGATTTATCGGGTCAACCGCGATTATTTTCGCGAGTTTTTCGAGATTTTCCGGCGACTTTTCCATCTCGGGAAACGCTGCCAGAAAACGCTCTTCATCGGGGGAAATATCGCGTACTTCCTCATCGTGAAACGCGTTTCCGAAGCGAATCATATTCGCAATTCGGTTTACGAGAACCGTTGTTTTTCCGCTGCCTGCGCCCGCGATTATCAAAACCGCGCCGCGCACCTTGAAAATCGCCTTTTTCTGCATATTGTTCGCGCGGGAAAAACAGCTCTCGAGCGCGTTTCGCTTTAACGTGTTGTAGTCCAAATCATTACCATCCTTTAAACACGGAAAATGCAGAGCGACAAAAAACCGCCCGGCATTCCCCGAAATATTTTTTTCATCTCAAAACACGGTTTTAATTAAACCGATTTCAGACGCTCGATGCTGTGAAATTACTCGGCAACGGGCGCAGTCACGGTGTTGTTTGTGGTTTTGTTGCTTGCAGAGCTGTTGTCCAGCGCGAAGAACGGGTTAACCTCATTTCCGATTGCCTGCGGAAGCTCGCCGTTCCAGTTGTTGATTTTGAGGTAATCAACATAGTTCGGGCTGGTCGCAAGCTGTTCCTGAACCGCCTTAATCGCGTAAGCCTCAGCGTCCGCCTTGATTTTCTGAGAATCAGCCTCAGCCTGCGCCGCGATAACCTTCTGCTTTGCCTCTTCTTCCTTTTCGGCAGTCTTGTTCTGCATCTTCAGAGCGTCCTGCGCTGCGATAACCTTCGCCTGAATGGACTGCTCAAACGCTGCGTCAAAGGAGAGGTTCTCGATTGCAAATGCGGTTACGATAATTCCGCTCGGCTCAAGCGTTTCCTTCAGCGACTCGTAAATCGCGTTCTGAACCTCGGAGCGCGACTGAACCAAATCCTCCGCCCGAACCTTACCAATTTCGTTCTTCGCTATCTTCGCCACATTCGGCACAAGCAGCTTGGTTTCAACGTTGCTGATACCGATTGACCTGATAATATCGGACAGCTTCGTGCCGTCGTAGCAGTAGTTCAGCTTGAGCGAAAGCTGGTCAACCGTCTGCGTGTCGCTTGTGTACGCGTTTGTCTGAACGGAGTAAATCTGCTCACGCGTGTCAACTTCCTGGATTTCCTCGATGAACGGAATATGCAGGTTAAGTCCCGCCGACAAATCGCTCGAAACAATCTTTCCGAACTGATACTTAACGCCGATGTATCCCTCATTCACAACCGTAAAGCTGTTGAACAAAACGATAAGTACGAGAATTGTCGCAAGACCGATAAGCACCCAAAAGCTGATTGCTTTCTTGTTTGTGCCGTTGCCGCTGCTTGATGAATTGTTATTAAAAGCCATATTTTTATCCTTTCTAAATTGTTGAAATAAAGCCGATTTTACGTTGTGAAGAGCTGAACCCAGCCGTAATTATTGAACCCAACGCCGATTCTTCTGAAACGCCCGTCAAGAATATTTGCGCGGTGACCGCTTGAATTCATCCAGCCTTCAACAACCGCAGCAGGTGTTCTGTAACCGGCAGCAATGTTTTCTCCCGCATAAACGTATTCGACGTCTAATTCTTGCAGGACCGTAAAGCAAGAGGAACCGTTCGGACGAGTGTGCGAGAAAAGCTTGTTGATTTCCTCAGCGCGAATATCCGCCGCCTTGCAAATCGTGCTGTCCTGTTCCAGCGGGGAAAGCCCGTTTTTCTCGCGCTCGATATTCACAAGCCTTACAACCTCAGCTTCA